>DYRK01000083.1 GCA_020718785.1 Desulfatirhabdium butyrativorans
TACTGTAAAACGGCTTTGCAAGCCGTTTTTCTAATTAGTCCGCTGAAACGATCTGCAAAATCGTTCTACAGTAAAACAGCTTTGCAAGCTGTTTTGAAAAATCGTTCTACAGCAAAACGAAATTAAATTATAGCAGGACTGACAAGTCCGGAAGACAGGGCAGATACTGAAGCGGGCGGGAACGGGAGCCTGTCTTTGTGTGAAAACTCATCCGGATTGTCGGGATGCTTATGTATATCGCCGAGGCAGACCGAACAGATTTTATCCGGATTGTCCTTTGCTTCTTTGCTGTGCTTTTCTGCAATATTGGTGATCTCTTTGACAGATAGGAAACGTAAACGTGAAGCCGGCATTTCCAAAATAGTGCTTCTGGCTGCAAGCAAGGGAATGTTGACAATCTTTTTATCCGGCAGCCATGAGACAATATATCCCTTTTTGATGGAAGCCGGATCATAGAAGCTTTCGGCGTTTCTGTGAAATACCTCCAGCAACTGTTTTATTTCAATTCGGGTTTTGACCATAGACGCCTCGCGTATTCCCATAAAAAAGTCATCTCCGCCGATATGTCCTGCAAAATGATCCGGAGAAGTGACCATTTTTCTGAGCAGTTCCGAAAAAAGGAGAATCACGCGGTCCCCTTCACGGAACCCGTATTTGTCGTTGTAGAATTTAAAATTGTCAAAGTCGAAATAGGCAAACATATAAGAGGATTTCGTATCTCTGAGCGCGGATGAGATATATTCGTAAACCAGCGTGGAACCCGGCAGTTTGCTCAGAGGATTCTGGTCACTGGCAGCGGCAAGGTTCTTCTCGTTAAGCGTTTTCAGCAGAGAAGACGCGCTCAGGAATCCTACATATCTCATGTTGTCAACTATGAGAATGCCCTCGATATTTTCGTCACGCGAAAAGCTTTCCAGAATTTTTTCGGTGGGGCTGCGGATATCGGCAACCGGAAATTTGCTGATGAATTTGTCAATATTTTTTCCGAAAGCAGGATTCTGAAGCAATTCGTTTCCGTACCGGGAGTAAGTATAATTCTTAAAACTTTTTTCCCGGATGATTCCCAGAGGCTCTCCGTTGGCACTGATGACCGGAAGGAAAGTAATCTCTCTTTTCTCCTTGAACTTTTTAAAGACTTCGGAGATATCCGTGTGATAAGAAACGGTCTCGATTTTCTTGATTTCTCCGGCAAGCAACGCATTGTTTTCAGGAGCCTGCCGTCCTCTCGCGCTCTGACTCAGCACCGTGATGTTCCGGTATTGCTCTCTGAGAAAACTCGGCTTCATTTCAGGACGCTGAACCAGAAAGCCCTGAATCATGTCGCAGCCGATATCCCGGAGGATGAAATACTCCTCTTTTTTTTCCAGACCTACGGCAATGACAAGGCTGCCGAGATAATGGGCGACATCTGTGATATTGGACACAAAGAGCTTTTTCTTCGAATCTTTTTCAATATCCTGAATAAAAAAACGGTCAATTTTGATGAAATCGGGTTCGCTGTAATACAAAGTCCGAAGATTGGAAAAGCCCATGCCGTAACCGTCTATGGCAATTTTGAATCCCTGCGAACGGTAGCTTTTCAAAACAGCCACCATTTCGTCGCTTTCCCATAAACTGCTCTTTCCTGATATTTCAAAACAGATATTATCCGGAGAAAGCTCATACTGTTTCATCAGAGCCAGCGTTTTTTCAGGCTTGTATTCTTTGGCGTCCGGGTTCCGTCTGTCTAAATTGACAAACAGCTTCATCTCCTTCTGTTTCAGCAGAGCAGAGAATTTTCTTATGGCTTTTTTCTGAACAGCCAGTTCCAGTTGAGGAAGCATCTTGTCTGTATATGCCTGATCCAGAAATTCTTTTACAGACCGGAACCCGAAAGCGTTATAATTCCGCAGAAGCGCCTCGTATCCGTAACATGCCCCTGTATGCGTGTTGACAATCGGCTGGAATGCAAAATCAATATTGGAAAGCCGCTGGGACCAGTTGTCAAAATTTAAAAGTGTCATGGGTTCCTCCTCTTCAGGTTTGAATTTCTTTGATCCAATTTTCAATACGGTCTTTGATCCCGTCCCTGATTCTGCGAAGTCCGGCCTGCTTTTCCTCGGATGTTCCGACAAGCTTTTCAGGATCCGGGAAAGGCCAGTTCAGTCTTTTGGTAATCCCGGGAAAAACAGGGCATTCTTTTTCATCGGAGTCATCGCAGACCGTGATGACAAAATCATATATTCTGCCTTGTCTGAAAAATTCGAATACGCTGTCTGTTTTTTTGGAACTCAGATCAATCCCTTTTTCCTGCATGACTTCAATCACCGAGGGAAGCACCGAAGCCGGTCTGAAGCCCGCACTTTCCGCATAAAACCGGTCTCCTGCCAGAGTGTTGAGAAAGGCTTCTGCCATCTGACTTCTTCCGCTGTTGTGAACGCATATAAACAGCACTTTCTGTTTCGGTTTCATTCAGGATTCCTTTCTTTTTTTCTTACGGCAGTTTTGCCCGGGGCAGGGTGAATTTGAGTTCGGTTCCCTTGCCGATTTCGCTTTCTGCCCATATTTCGCCGCCGTTTTTTTCTACCAGGTCTTTGCAGAGCATCAGTCCCAGACCGGACCCCGGTTCCTTTTCTGTTCCGAAGCTTATCCTATACCCGGCCTCGGTAAACAGTTTATCCATATTTTCCCTGCTCATACCGATGCCGGTATCGCAGACCGTTATTTCGATAAATCCCTCATCCGCGGCTCCGGATGAGATTTTGACTTCGCCGCCGCAGGGCGTGAATTTGACGGCATTGGAGACCAGATTCCTCATAATGATTTTAAGGCATCGGATATCTGCAAGAACATAAGTGTCTTTCCGGATCAGCGAAGTGAAACGGATATTTTTTCTTCGGGCATCTTCTTTGAACATCGCCAGTTTGTCGGATACAATCCGATAAACATCTGCATTATCGGGCGAAAGACGGAGCCGACCGTCCTGTGACGCCGCCCATTGCAGAAGATTTTCCAGTAATATGTGTGCAGATTCCGAGGTGCTATGAATCATCTTCACATAGTCTTTGATCTCGCTTGAAGTCAATGTTTCGAAATCCTCGACCAGCAGTCCGGCAAGCCCTTTTATAGACCCGACAGGATTCCGCAAGTCATGGGCGATGATGGAAAACAGTCTGTCTTTTGAAATGGATTCTGTCATGATGAACGGTATCCTTTCATGTAACGGAGTTTCAAAACAATTGCTCGGAAGACTTGAAATTTCCGTGACGCACAATTTCGCCTTCGATCAGATAAATGACTTCTTCGGCGATGTTGGTGGCATGGTCTCCGACACGCTCGAGGTGACGTGAAATCAGGAACATATTGATCAGATACCCCACACGGTTCGGAATTTCGGCAATGATCTGCTTCAGCCGGTCATAGGCGTCGTTTTTCAGGGCATCTATCTCGCTGTCCATCACACATACTTTCAGTGCGAGGTCAACATCAAGTTTTACGAGAGAATCCAGACTCATTTTGAGCATGGTCTGAACTTTTTCCGCCATGACGCTGTAATCAAACTGTATATTCAGTTTTTCGCGTTTTGCGAGAATCTGAACCCGCTGGGCAATGTTTTTGGCTTCATCTCCGATCCGTTCCAGATCGTTGTTGATCTTGATGACTGCAACGATAAAGCGGAGGTCCACCGCTACGGGCTGATACAATGCCAGAATTTTGAGACATTCCTCTTCGATATCCACTTCTTCTTCGTCTATGAGATGATCCTCTCTGATAATCTTATCGGCAAGACGGGCGTCTCTCAGTTCGATACAGCGGCAGGCCATGCGGATCCGCTCTTCCACCATCGCGCTCAGTGCAAGAATTCTGCTTTTCAGTTTGTCGAGTTCTCTGTGAAAATGCTTGTGCTTTGTAACCATCATATCTCCCCCCTCTTGTCGAAGCCATTTCAATTCTCACTTTTCAATTCTCACTTCTCACTTCTTCAACCGAAACGTCCGGTTATATAATCCTCGGTCTGTCTGAGCTTGGGACGGGTAAAGACCGTATCTGTCTCGCCCACCTCGATGAGTTTTCCCATGTAGAAAAACGCGGTTTTGTCGGAAACTCTCGCAGCCTGCTGCATACTGTGGGTTACAATAATAATCGTATAAGACTTCTTCAGCTCGTGAATAAGTTCTTCGATTTTCTGCGTCGCGATGGGATCCAGCGCGGAACAGGGTTCATCCATCAGAAGCACTTCGGGTTCCACAGCCAGCGCGCGGGCAATGCAGAGACGCTGCTGCTGCCCACCGGACAGTCCCAGCGCGGACTCATGAAGCCGGTCCTTGACTTCTTCCCATAGCGCGGCTTTTTTAAGACTTTCTTCCACCCGCTTTGTGATGGATGTATGATCGCGCAGACCGTTGACCCGCAGCCCGTAAGCAATATTTTCAAAAATGGTTTTGGGAAAAGGATTCGGCTTCTGAAAAACCATTCCGACCCTGCGCCTGAGCATGACCACATCCACCGAGGGGTCATAAATATCTTCCTCATCCAGCAGAATTTTCCCGTCCACCCGGCTGATCGGAATCAGATCGTTCATACGGTTCAGGCATCGCAGATAAGTGCTTTTTCCGCAGCCCGAAGGACCGATCAGCGCAGTGACTTCGCAGGCATTGAAGTCAAGGGATACGTCATGCAATGCCTGAGCTTCGCCATAGTAAAAATTCAGATGCTTTGAAAGCATTTTCAATTCCTGAGCCATAATCGATATCCTTATGAAAGTGAGAAGTGAGAAGTGAGAAATAAAAAAACCGGAATATTCACTTCTCATTTTTCATTTCTCACTTTATTTCAATTTCCTTCTCAGACGGGACCGCCATATAATAGCAAGAAGATTCATGCCCAGTACGAGTCCGATCAGTACCAGCGCGGTGCCGTACTGCAAAGGACGCGTTGCCTCGATTTCCGTGCCTGCGGTTGCCAGCACATAGATATGATAGGGCAGTGCCATTATTTTGCTGAAAATCGAAGAAGGCATTTTCTCAGGCACAAAAAAAGCCGCGGCTGTAAACATAATGGGAGCAGTTTCCCCGGCAGCCCGGCTTAGTCCTAAAATTGCTCCGGTGAGAATACCGGGCAATGCTGCCGGCAATACTACCCGCCATATTGTCTGCCATTTGGTGGCGCCCAGAGCTAATGAGGCTTCCCGATAGGTGTCGGGGACTGTTTTCAATGCTTCTTCGGTAGAGCCGATTATGACCGGCAGCGTGATAGCTCCCAGCGTAAGCGCGCCGGCAGCAATGCTGACGCCCATTTTCAGATAAATAACAAAGAACGCAAGCCCGAAAAGTCCGAAAACTACCGAGGGAACCCCGGCAAGATTATTGATGCCGAGCCGGATGATTCTGAGAATCCGACCGGGCCGTGCATATTCGTTCAGATAAATCGCCGATGCCACACCGATAGGCAAAGATACCAGAATTGCGCCGAAACTCAGATATACCGTACCGATAATACAGGGAAAAATTCCACCTTTTGTCATGGCGTCCCGCGGAATATCGGTGAGAAAAGTCCAACTGATCGCTGACAGTCCGTTTTTCAGCATAAAGAAAATGATGATAAACAATGCCAGTCCGTTAATCGCGGCGGCAATGTAAAGAAAGGTGAACACAATCTTCTGTGTCACCTTTCGGCGATTATGAATAGCCTCAGCCGCCTTCTGAATTTCCGTGGCGCCTATTTTTTTAACCTTTTCCTTTGGCGGCGGGGAAAAGACTTTTTCATCTGACGAAGCTGCTATATCCATTTTATTTATCTCTCCTATAGATTTTCAGTAGGGCAGTTTGCTGCCCGCCCTGCATTCCGGAGACAGGTGCTGAAATTTCATTTCAGCACTCCTGGATGGTCTGAAAATCTCGCATTCAGGCGGCTCTTTTTAAAGTGTGGAATCGCCGACCTGTTTATATCGGTAAGCAATATGATCCGCAATGATGTTGAACATCAGAGTAAAAAGGAAAAGTACAATGCCGGTAGCAAACAGGGCATAGTAATGGTCTCCTCTGAACGGAGCTTCAGCCATTTCCGCGGCAATGCTTGCAGGCATGGGTCTTACCGGATCAAAGAGCGATGCCGGTATCATGGCTGCACCGCCAGCGACCATAAGCACGACCATAGTTTCTCCGATGGCTCTGGACATACCGAGAATAACAGCCGTGCTGATTCCCGAAAGCGAAGCCGGAATAACTACCCGCCATATAGTTTCCCAGTGCGTCGCGCCTAAAGCAAGAGAAGCTTCTTTCAGTGCTGTCGGTACGCTGTAAATGGCATCTTCGGAAAGACTGCATATCGTAGGGACAGACATGAAAGCCAGCATCAGTGCGGCATTGAAAAGATTCAGACCTGTTGCCAGATTGAATGTCTCCTGCAAAAAGGGTGCGACTACCACCATCCCGAAAAATCCGATAACCACCGATGGCAAAGCAGCCAGAAGTTCGACCATAGGTTTTACAATCTCTCCCACCTTGCGGGAAGCCAATTCTGCAAGATAAACAGCTGTCATGACTCCCAGCGGCACCGAAATCAGCGAAGACACGGCCATCACTGAGACAGATGCCAGAATCAGCGGGAAAATACCGAAGTCAGGCGGATCCGAGGTAGGATACCAATACTGCCCGAAAATAAATTCCTTTATCGAAACCTTGCCGAGAATCGGAAGCCCTTCCATAAAAAGAAATACCATAATCATGAAAAGAATCGCTACCGAAGCGGCAGCCGTACAGAAAAAAAATTTGCGTACAAGCTTTTCGACAGTCCGACGGTTTATTATCATATTGATTTCCTCAGATTAAGTGAGAAGTGAAGAGTGAGAATCGAGAAATATTTCTCACTTTTCACTTCTCAATTCTCACTTATTCTCACTTACTTCAGCGGAACAAATCCGCTTTCTTTCACAAGTTTCTGTCCTTCGGTCCCCAGAACATAGTCAATGAAATCTTTGATTTCTCCCTCCGGTGCTTTTTGTGTGAACATAAAAAGCGGTCTGCTGACCGGATAGGTTCCGTCCAGAGCGGTTTTGTCGGTTCCCTGAATTCCGCCGATTGTCAGTGCTTTCACTTCATTTGATACATACCCGAAACCGATATAGCCGATGGCATTTTTATTTTTTGCAACCGCGGTCGCCACAGCGCCGTTGGATGCCAGCAGTTGTGCGCCGGGAAACACGCGTTCTTTTTTCATGACTTTTTCTTCCCAGACCTCATAGGTTCCCGAAGATGTGTCACGGGAAATCACTACTACCGGGGCATCGGGCCCGCCGATTTCTTTCCAGTTTTTGAATTCGCCTTTATAAAGGGCTTTAAGCTGATCCATCGTAATATCGCTCAGGGTATTGCTGGGATGAACAACCGGAACAATGCAGTCATACGCGACGGTGTGTTTCACCGGATTGACGCCTTTTTCCTTTGCAAGCTCAAGCTCTTTGTCTTTCATATCACGGGAAGAGTCTGCAATATCCGTGGTTCCGTCAATAATCGCTTTGATGCCCTCTCCGGAGCCGCCGCCCGATATGCTGATTTTCACCTCGGGTTTGATCTTCATGTACTCTTCAGCTGCTTTCTGAGCAATAGGCAGCACCGTGGTGGATCCGTTGATTGCGATATCGCCTGCCCAGACAATGCCGGCGGTGAAAATGAATGCCAGCATCGCCGAAACTGCCGCAAAATTCTTCCGTTTTTCCATGTTCCTTTTTCTCCTCTGTTTTAAAAGTTTAAAAAAATAATAAGCCGCAGAGGTGGGTTTCGTTGCGCTTCACCCACCCTGCAATCGGGAATCTAATTGAGAATTGTTAGGGAAATATTAGGGAAATATTAGAATTTTGTGAAAAATGAAACTGCGTGAGGGGATCGGATCCGGTTGAAGCTATAACATTTTAAAAATATTCAGTTATATCTTGCAGGCAGATTTTTTTATCCGGTCATCTGTGAAGAAGAATGAGGCTCAGACCGGGCCAGTAAGTAATAACAAGTACCGCGGCAAAGAGAACAATCATAAACGGAACTGCGGCACGGCAGAGTTCGCCGATTGATTTGTCAAAGCGGAAACTGGCAATGAAAAGATTCATGCCCACCGGCGGCGTTATATAGCCGATCTGCATATTGGCAAGGAATATGATGCCCAGATGGACCGGATCAATTCCGTAACTTTGAGCCACGGGAAGAATCAGAGGAACCATGATGACGATTGCGGAAAAGATATCCAAAATCGCGCCGAGAATCAGCAACAGAATATTCAGCAGAATAAGAAAAACAATCTTGTCGCTTACGGCTGCCTGAATGATCCTGAACAGCCGCATCGGGACTTCCGCGTCAATGAGAAAATTGGTAGAGGCAAGCGACGCGCCGAGAATAAGCAGTATTCCGCCCACCATAATCATGGCATCACGCATGATTCCGGGCAGTTGAGAAATGCTGATTTCTTTGTAAACAAAAACTTCGACTGCAAGCACATACATCGCCGTAACCGCGGCAGCTTCGGATACTGCAAAAAATCCGCTGTAAATGCCTCCGAGAACGAAAATCGGCAGGGGAATTTCCCATAAGGCTTCCCGAAAAGCATTGACTGCTTCTTTGAACGAAAAGCGGATCAGCGGGACAGGGTTATGCCGGTTTGCCCAAAGGCTCCAAACTGACAGTAAGACAATCATGAGCAGTCCCGGAAACAGACCTGCCAGAAACAATTCCTCGATCTTGACCTCTGAGCCTGTATTCATCTGCTGGGCAATTATACCGTAAAGAATCAGCGGCAGGGAAGGCGGCAGCAGCAGTCCCAGACTCCCGGATGCAGTGACAAGACCGATGCTGAATTTTTCCGGATATCCGGCCTGTGTCAGAGCCGGGTAGAGCAAAGCTCCGAGTGCGACAATAGTGACGCCCGATGCCCCGGTAAAGGCTGTGAAAAATGCACAGGCAACAAAAGACACTATTGCCAGACCGCCCGGCATCCATCCCAGAAATGCTCGGGTAACTCTCACTAACCGCTCGGATGTCCGGCTTTCTCCGAGCAGGTATCCGGCAAAAGTGAACAAAGGCAGAGCAACCAGAACCGGGGTATCGGCAATGCGGTACAGTTCAATGGAAATGACCGACAGATCAACATCTGCTGAATAAAACCCGAGCATTGCGCTTGCCAGTATGACGGCAAAAAGCGGCGTGCCGAGAAGGGCAAGCAAAATTAGTATCAGTATTGGAATATAGCTTGTCATGAGGGATGACTACCTTTAATAGCAGAGCGCATAAAGATTATCGCTGATATGAAATAACGCAGTCCGATCACGAAAAATGCAAAGGGAATGACTGCTTCGCATATCCAAACGGGAACCTGTGCAAATGCCTTGCTGCCGGATTCCCATTCCATTATCACGAACCGGAATCCGTGGTAAGTGACAATCGAACATAATATCGCTGTGAAAAATGCAGTCATGCTGTTTACGAAAATTCTGAAGCGTTCCGGCAAATAGCGTGTGAGAAGATCGATGCTGATATGTCTGTTCTGTCTGCTCGCGGCCATGGCTCCCAGAAGTCCGATCCATAAGACCAGAATACGCACCAGCACATCTCCCCATGAAATCCCGGATTCAAACAGATTCCTCAGAAATATCTGCGCCACAGACATTCCGATCATAATCAGCAGCAATCCCGCAAGCATTGTGTCTTCTATCCGATAAAGGATTCGGGTGAGAGATTCGGAGATTGTTTCAAACATTTTTTTCATCCTTAAAATCTCCAATTTACAGGAGACGAGATAATTCATAAGCCAGCGTGCGAAGCATCATCATATTCCGCTGACAACATTGCCGGATTTCAAGTTTTCTTCAGCTTCCTGCACTCTCAAATGAAGCTGGTCATGCCTCAGTTCACAGACTTTTTTGCTGAGAATTTCGGCTATAACATACCGGTCTTCCGGCGGAAGAAGAGAAATATTCTGAAGAATACTGTTGACAGTCATTATCTGCATAAGCGTTTCCTTTCGTACAAACCGGCTTAAAATCAGGCGAATCAGGGTTCAGACTTTCTCAACTGTCCGAACCCTGATTCAAGGATTAAAGGATTTGCATGATTTCTGTCAAGTCTTTCCGGCAGGCTGAACACAAATCCTGTCAATCCTTTAATCAGGTGAATCAGGGTTCAGACTTTCCCAACTGTCCGAACCCTGATTCAGGGATTAAAGGATTTGCATGATTTCTGTCAGGCCTTTCCGGCAGGCTGAACACAAATCCTGCCAATCCTTTAATCAGGTGAATCAGGGTTCAGACTTTCCCAACTGTCCGAACCCTGATTTTCAGGATTAAAGGATTTGCATGATTTCTGTCAAGTCTTTCCGGCAGGCTGAACACAAATCCTGTCAATCCTTTAATCAGGTGAATCAGGGTTCAGACTTTCTCAACTGTCCGAACCCTGATTCAAGGATTAAAGGATTTGCATGATTTCTGTCAGGCCTTTCCGGCAGGCTGAACACAAATCCTGTCAATCCTTTAATCAGGTGAATCAGGGTTCAGACTTTTTCAACTGTCCGAACCCTGATGAAAGGATTCAAGGATTTGCATGATTTCTGTCAAGCCTTTCCGGCAGGCTGAACACAAATCCTGTCAATCCTTATAATCCTGATTCAGATAATCAGGTGAATCAGAGTTCAGACATTGTTATGCCGCAATATTCCATTCTCCTGTCTTTTCCTTCGGACACATGGCTGATTTGACTGCTGCGGAAAAAAATTCGCTTGCATCTAATATTTCTAATAAAACAGGCTTGTCATCTTCGGTAAAATGGACGATGATAGGTCCCATTTCTTCAGCAAAATCAACAGGCTCGGAAGAAATTTCGATGAGCATGATATCTTCCTCTTTATTGTATTTCATCTTCATACCGTTTTCTCCTTCCGGGATAAAAGGTAATAATTTTTATTTTATCGGAAAAATCTTCAAAAACTACTCTGAGGATATGGTTTTCGTCAATGACTTTCTGAGCTATTTTTCTGTTCCGGTAGCCGGGTAAGATGATGTCGGGATTCTTTACAGCATCTGATATAATGTCTTTTGTTATGATAAAACCATGCTTTTGTAAAATTGAAAATTTATCTTCAGCATGGCTGCTGAAAACAATTTCTCTCAAGATGATTTTCTCCTTTTAAATTGTCCGAATCCTGATTTTCAGGATGAAAGAATTTGCGTGATATCTGTCAAGCGTATTGCGACATATCTGCAAGGATTGTGTGTAAGCAAGATCGCAGAGAACCCGTAATCCCTGCTTAAACACAATCCTTGTAGATGAGGCAACGGCATCAGGGTTCAGACAACATCTCACGGGCAATCATGATACACCGTTACACCCCGTTGTTTCAACATCATGTTTTTTTTCTGATAAAAAAATGAAATTTTCATTCAGTTCCATACAAATCTAAGTTCAGACCACATCCCGCGGATTAAATTTTTCCTGAGCCGTCCGTATCTCCCTCAGCCGCGGCAAGAATGCAGGGCAAACACAGGATGATTATCCCCAAAGCCGTTGTTAAAAGTTTTGATTTGCTTTTCAATGTATTACCCCCTTTTTTGAATTTAACAGCATAATTTTTCAGACAATCCGAAGAATAATAAAGCTGATGATATATGCTTTTCGGAAAAAATCAAGAGAATTTTTTCTGCTTATTCTGCCTATATGCAGGAAAATCTTTTTTCTTATGATTTGTCTGAAAAAAATAATTCTGCCCTGTGACGGATTTTAAAATGCAGGGTGGGTGAAGCGCAACGCAACCCGCCTTTATATTCTTTCCACCGTCATAATCTGCACTTTCATAATTTTCTGTAAAACGCCAAAAACTTAAAATAGACGCAAATCGTTTTGCCGATAAAACGGTTTGCAAAACCGTTTTACAAAAGCTCAATTTATGCCGGTGGTGAGTATATGACTAAAAGGAAAGGCTCCGGTTGACCATCGCCATTGCCCGGACATCCGGCGAAGTGGAAGTCATTCCCGCTCCGACATGAAACTTGACTCCCCACTGATCTTTCACATACACCAAGCCCAGTCCCAGTTCCCGAATATCATCGTCCGTATCCTCATCATAGCATGGATTGGAAGGAGAATAATTCTCCCGGTTTTTGTTCTCATTGCTGATGAATTCCAAATACGAAGTCATTGTCTCGGAAATCTGATATTCCGCGGTGAGTCCAAGAAAAAAGGTTTTGTCCTCGATATACTCCAGATCGGTATCCACATAATTGATTCCCAGATTTACCGCAAAGCAGAAAGGATTGCGCCTCAGTCCCAGAAGTAAATTGAAGCCGTATGCCGAGTCATCTTCGGTGGGATTGTAGAGATAGATATCGCCGATGGATTTGTCTCTGTTCCCTGTGGGAATGAGCATATACGGCATCACAGAAAGGTCCAGCGGCATTCCTTTTTCCTGATCCAGAATATGCACCTTTGCGCCCAGAAACACATCGCCGATGCCTTTCTCATCTTTCTCGAAATCCGTATTTTCCCAGTATTCCCAATGAGTAGCAACAGATGCCTCCCACCATTTCCCGTCCCCGTAAGTCAGACTTGCAGGTACATACCACACATAGCCGTCTCTGCAATTAAGGTTGTCATCGCGGAACAGGTTTCCGCTCTCAAACAAGGAATACATGCCGCCGATCTGAATGTGCAGACCGTCCGCAGGCAAGGGTGAATAGGTGTAGGCATAACCCTTCATTCCGTAAAGTGCGATATTTTCATCTCCCCCTGCGCGGAACGGGATAAAAAGTATGACTATCACAGACAATATCATCGCTTTTAAGCAGTTCATATTTTTTTCCTCTCATAGCTGTTCACTGAATCGGCTTCAATTCTACCCGCCGGTTCAATGCACGGTTTTCGGCTGCAGTATTCGGCACGACCGGCTTTGTGAATCCGTAGCCTTCGGATGTCAGGCGTTCCGCGCTGATTCCCTTTCTCTCTAAATATGACTTCACCGATTCGGCACGTTTCCGCGAGAGTTCCATATTGTATGCCGCAGAACCGATATTATCCGTATGTCCCTGAATTTCCGCTTTCAGATCAGGATTCTGTTTCAGAACTGTAACGACCTCATCCAATGCCGGATAGGAAACCGGCCTGATATTCCATTTATCGTAGTCGAACAGAACACCGGCAATGACCCAGCAGCCTTTGATATTGACCTTTGCGCCTTTCGGAGTTCCGGGACATTCGTCATCAGAGTCATACACGCCGTCCCCGTCCGTATCTGCAATTACTGCCCTCTCTTCTCTGACAGGCTCGGATACCGCTTCTGAAGGCTGTTCCGGCGCAACTGCGGCAGGGGGCATTTCTTTCTTTGCTGCAATTTTTCCTTCGCACAGCAGAGCGCAAAGAGAGTTGATCCGATTCGGGTCCGACAGCAGGTCAGAGCCGCAGAAGTACTGTCCTCCGCCTGTCTGAGCCATATTTCTCAGGAGTTCTCCGCCCTTGTCCTCTTTTTCTTTTCCTGCAATAAAAACCGTATGGAGACTCAGCTTCTCAGCATATTTGTCTTTGATTCTGAGAACTTCATTCAGCGCATCTTCTGCCTCACGGATAGTTTCCCTCCCGTCGGAAAGAAGCAGCAACGTCGCATTTCCGTTCATATTTCCGAGTTCATGCCCATCCATCTGACGGAGCATATCGGCTAACGGAGTGCGGCGGCTGAAGACCGGATAATCCGTAGTAAAACTATCGGCAATCCGGTCTCTCATGTCCTTTGTGTTATACGAGGCAATCGGCATGAACGGTTCGTAGTAATTCGCATCCCCTGAAATATAACGCACCCGGTAAATACCGGTTTGGCAGGGCATAGCTGACAATTCCCCGCTCAGTCGCAGCAACAGTTCCTTCAGAACCGCTGCCTTTGTCATATTCTCCTGTGCCTGAGATGTCTCCTGCATGGAGCCGGACACATCGGCAAGAATCAGCAAAGGCTTATCTGCTGCGGTTCCGGATAAAGGAAACAGTACGGTTCCCAATACCAGAATCCATCCTGTCACTATGCAGCATTGTCGTTTTTTCATTATCCTCTCCTTAATTTTCAATTATATGCTGACATTATACTGCCCCTCGGCATAATCTGCGCTTTTAAAATCCGCCGTAAAACGGTTTTGCAGACCGTTTCTCCGCAAAAACGGTTTGCAAAACCGTTTTACAGAAGCGCAAATTATGACGGTGGCAAGAATAAATCGCTTTTTCATCCTCCGCCTCCGGAGTCATCATTGTCAACATCGTCATCCGGGTCTGAATCGCCCGGACTGCTGACATATCTTTCCAGTACGCCGCCTTCGTAGAAATTCTCAGGCAGAATCTGAAGGCTGTAGTCGCCTTTGCAGAGATTTTCAAAGATGTAATGATCCGATTCATCGGTGACAAGCGAAGAAAGAAACTCATCTATACCCGGCGTGAAATCGCCGCTGCCGTTATTATCTCTCCAGAGATTGACTTTGACTCCGGCAATACCGCTTTCATCTGCCTGAAGGATGCCGTCATTGTCGGCATCGTTCCAGACCATGTTCCCCACACGGAGATTGCACTCGTCTCTGACCGGTACTTTTTCATAGAAACCGAAATCCACTGTCAGATTGTTGCCGGGGACCGGCTCACTGTAAATGCCCAACGTGAAGGCTTTGCTCACTACGCCCTGACCTGACATGAGTTCTCCCTTGTCGTCATTGTCAATATGATTATCCGGATCGCTGTTTCCGGGACTGCTGAAGTAATACTTCAATACGCCTGTCTCGAAATTCTCAGGATCAATTCGGACAATATAATCGCCTTCGCAGAGATTTCCGAACCGATAGTAACCGTTGGCGTCACTTACTGCACTGGCTGCAAGTCCGTCATTGCCCGGAGTGTAGTCGCCGCTGTTGTTATCCAGCCAGAGGCTGATTTTGACTCCGGCAATACCGCTTTCATCTGCCTGCCGGATACCGTCAAGGTTGCTGTCATTCCAGATCAGATCGCCCAGACCGAGAGTACAGACAGCATCGCCGGTATCTTTTTCTGCATAGAAACCGAAATCCACGTTCATATTGGTATTCGGGTCCTGATCCCAGTCATT
>DYRK01000644.1 GCA_020718785.1 Desulfatirhabdium butyrativorans
CCTATGATATTCTCACTTCGGATATTTTGCAATAAAACTTGTGTGCATAGAGTAGGAAAGGAGAGGGGAGTACTGATGATATCTCCCCCCTTCCCTTTCAGGGAAGGAGTCCGGGGGGTTAGGTGAGTTTGCCGGATGGGGCTTAACAAGGGGGCATCAGGATTCCGGCATCAGGATGAATTTCATTTTCTATGATTTTAAGAATTTCTGCTTCGATGGGGTTCTGATGATCCAGCATGGACATCAGTTGTTCTTCCGAAAGATCATTTGAGGCTTTTCGGAGCAGAATCCGGGATGCTGCGGGAACCGGCTGCACTTTCATCAGCGGCGCTTCGGGAACAGAGGAATCGGAAAACAGTATGCCGGGCAGATGCTCCCGTGTCCCGGTCTGCACCATGATGAATACGAATCCCATATCTTCAAAAGAGGGGTTGGGAGATTCCAGCATAAAAATCAGTTTTCCCGGAATGGGAATCATCACGCCTTCATAAGCCCATTTTCTGTCTTCCATAAGTCCGTATTGCTTCAGATGACTGAATGTCGTAAGTCTTGCGCGGATAATGTGATGCTCCGGATCAGGATTATCCACCTGAATCAGACAGCGGAATGCCGCGCCTCCCAGCGATGCGATTCCGTTTGCATCCCGATTCCATTGACTCCAGCGTAGATAACCGAAATAATATCCTTGAAATTCACGAAAATATTTTGACATAGTTTTTCTGCCGATGGCATCCACAGTCTCGGAAAGAACCGACATCACCCCGCCTCCTTTTCTGAAACTCTCAATAACATGCTGTACCTGCTCACAGGTAAAGCATTGCGGGAGCATACCCTTTTTGTGCAGTCGCTCAGAAATTTCTGCCAGCGTTTCGGTAAATTCGCCGAAAGGGGCTTCAAATTCGGCAAGCGTCATGCCTGCACACTGACAAAATTCCTGCAAACTGCTTTTCCGGGGGCAGGCATCTCCGCGCAGCCATTTTTCCACAGTTTTTTTATTGTAAGCTGACGGAGAATGATACAGAATGCGGTATCCTATGACAGCTTCCACAGCTTTCACCCGCTACATCAGATCATCAAAACCTTCTTCGCCCCTGTTCTGCTTTTTCACGCCATGCCTCCGCCGTAAATCTGTTTCCTGTCTGCTCCTGTCTTCTCCTTAACGCATCAGGTAACTTTTTGCAATAAAAAACCCCGAAGGTAATATCCGCGCTTTTTACAGATGAATGGCTCTATAAGGTAATATATTGATTTAATAAGATATATTTTATAAAATTTCTTGACATGGATGGATTTATGGGGGATAATGCAGATAATAAATTGAAGCTCAGAATAAGGATGTATTATTATGCGTATTCTTCTCATAAACCCGCCGCACACCGCTATCGGGAGTCGTATCCCTGATGAACATTTGCCTCCGCTCGGTCTTTTGTCAGTGGGCGGACCTCTGATTGATGCGGGACACGAGGTGCGACTTTCGGATGCGGAATTCGGTCCTCTGACTACGGATGAAATCGTACAGCAATGCTCAATAGTTGCGCCTGATGTCGTTTTACTGGGGCATTCCGGTTCAACATCAGGACATCCTGTTGTTGCGGAGATTACCCGCGCCATCCGTAAAACTCTCCCCAAGATTCAAATTATTTACGGAGGAGTATTCCCAACCTATCACTGGCGCGAGATTCTGACCGAAGAGCCGCAGATTGATATTATTGTACGCGGCGAAGGCGAAGAAACAGCAGTAAAGCTTATTCATGCGCTGAACACAGGAGATTCTCTTGAAGAAATTCCGGGAATTGCTTATCGGAAACAGGGTATGCCTTTTGCCACGCCGAAAGCTCCGATCATCCTCAATCTTGACAACTATCGCGTAGGCTGGGAACTCATAGATTTCAAACATTACAGCTATTGGGGAAACCGCCGCGCGGTTGTTGTTCAGTTTTCGCGGGGCTGTCCGCATTCATGCAATTACTGTGGTCAACGCGGATTCTGGACCCGATGGAGATATCGTGATCCGAAAAAATTCGCTGAGGAGATAGCATGGCTGCACAGAACTCACGGGGTCGAGGTCATAAACTTTGCCGATGAAAATCCGACATCATCCCGAAAGGCATGGAAAGCATTTCTTGAAGCTCTGATTGCCGAAAATGTTTCCATGACACTGGTCGGTTCGACACGGGCAGATGATATTGTCCGTGATGCCGACATCCTCCATCTTTATAAAAAAGCGGGTGTTGCACGTTTTTTACTAGGTATGGAAAGTTACGATGAAAAGGTTTTGCAAAAAATATGCAAGGGCGGGACAACCGGCAAAGATCGTGAAGCTATCCGGCTTTTGCGTCAACATGATATTCTTTCTATGGCAACCTACGTTGTCGGGCTTGAAGAAGAAACGTATCGCGATTAACGGAATCAGGCAAATCATTTCTTATGATCCGGATCAGATACAGATTGTATATGTTACGCCGCACCGTTGGACGCCGTATTTCCGAATGGCAGCTGACAGGAAGGTGACTCAGACTGATAAAAGAAAATGGGATTATAAGCATCAGGTTCTTGCTACCCGACATCCGTCATGGCTTGTTCTGATTTGGGTAAAGTTCATGGAAGTTTTTATTCAGAATCGCCCGAGTGCGCTGAAACGGCTTTTTGCACATCACGACCTGTCTTTGCGGGCTGCCATGAAATGGTATTACAATATCGGAAGAAAAGTCTGGTTTTCCGAAATATGGAATTTCTTTTTCAGAGATAAACACTTACAGGATGGTCCCACATTGGCGGAATTCTGGGGCGCGCCGCAAGATAAAGATGACAAAGCAATGTCTTTACAATAGAAAGGAGAGTTGAAATGAAAGCATCTGACGTTGATGACATTAAGGCAGAAGAAAATTCCGAAATAATGATCTGCCCCAAATGCGGGGTTACGCAGCCAAAATCCGAAGAATGTATGCGCTGCCGCGTCATTATTAAAAAATTTATTGATACTGCTGCGAACCAGAAGACCGAAATCGGAAATCAAAGCGATCAGCCTCAGAAAGAGGCGCAGGTTCAGCAAAAAAGTTCTTCTATGGCGGACAGCAACATATTCCGACGGACTTTTCGCCTGTTTTCAGGAAAAGGAGGCATGTTTCACCTCGGTATTCTCATTTTTTCTGTGGGCGTTGTTTTTATGATTCACTATGGAACCGTTCACATAAAAATGAACGCTGACATGGGATTCGGCGCTATTCTCATCGGGGCATTGAGTTTACTGGGCATCGGATGGTTTCCTGATTATGCCCGACCTCTTATTAAATGCTTGAAATATAAATTTATTTAT
>DYRK01000084.1 GCA_020718785.1 Desulfatirhabdium butyrativorans
TGGCGTATTCATAGTCGCCTTTGCCCAGTATTTCCTCTGCTTTTATGCCGGTCATGGTTTCTAAGGAGTTATTCCATGCCAGCACTTTCCCTTTTTTGTCAATAACAAAAGTGGCATCCGGCAGAAAATTGATAATATCGGACATCAGACGCTCATTTTTCCTCAGAGTCATTTCTGCCAGTTTGCGCTCGGTAATATCCTGTATCTGCACCATATAACCGAAAATCCGCTTTTGCTCATTCCTCAAAGGAGTAATCAAGGCGTCGGCATACATGATTCCGCTTTTGGATGTGGTAAACCACTTGATCTTCCGCACCTGCTCGAAATCGTAGGGAATTTCCAGACGGACCGATTCGCCTTTCATCACCTGATCGCTCTCCGGTCTTTTGAAATTCGGATTTTCGAACAAATTCAGATTTCTCAAACTCTCAGCCTCGGAGATGCCGAAAATGTTCAGACAGGCTCGATTGACATGCAGAAGTCTGCCTTCTGCATCATATAGCTCGATACTGATCGGCGATTTTTCAAAAATCGTGCGGAACCGTTCCTCGCTTTCCCGCAAAGCGTCTTCCGCTGATTTCTGCTCGGTAATATCCTGAAAAGTCCCTGACACTCTTACGATTTTTCCATTCTCATGATGGGCATTTCCGACTGCATGAACCCATCGCAGATTACCCTTTGCCGTGATGAACTGCAATTTCAGATCAAATGCCTCTCCATGAGAGATAGCCCTGCGGACAGCCTTTTCAATAAGCGGCCGGAATTCGGGCGCGTAGAATTCAATCCCTTTGCTCACCGTAGGCTCAAAATTCCTGTCAACTTCATGAATAAGGTAAACTTCTTCTGTCCACACCTGTTTCAATGTCTCGCTGTCAAATTCCCAGCCTCCGACTTTCGCCATTCTGCCGGTTTTATTCAGAAGAGACTGACTTTTCCTCAGCGTTTCTTCCGCACGGCGACGCTCGGCAATTTCATGGGTGAGAGATTGTGTCCGCTCGGCAACCTGCAGTTCAAGTTCGCGGTTGAGTGCTTCTACCGAGTTGATCCGCCAGCGGTAAGCTCCGAACAGCAGAGCAGTAAGTACAGCTATCAGAGAAATTCTGAAACCCGATGTTTTCCACCAGGGCGGCAAAATGATGATTTTCACCGCCGCACCCTGTTCATTCCAAAGCCCGTCATTGTTTGAGCCTTTGACACGGAAGATATATTCGCCCGGATCCAGATTGGTGTAATGGGCAAATCGTCTGTCGGAACCGGTGTTTACCCAGTCTTTGTCAAATCCCTCCATTTTGCAGGCATAGCGGTTTTTCTCTGAAACCGTATAGTTCAAAGCGGAAAATTCAAAACCGAACTTGGATATATCAGGAGTTATCATAATTTCTCTGACCATGCTGATATCCTCTTTTAAAACAGAATGTTCACCTGCATGGACAGATTTCCCGTCAATCTGAAAATCGGTCAGCACCACCGCTGGCTTATGTGGATTATCCGTGAATTTTCTCGGATCAAATACATTCAAGCCTTTGGGTCCTCCGAACCAGAGTTCTCCGTTTCTGCTTTTTATTGCAGCAGGATAGAAAAACAGATTGCTCTGCATCCCATCGCCGAGTCCGTAAGTCGTGGTCTTGTTTGTCTCGGGATCGAATCTGCAAAGCCCCTTGCCTGTCCCAAGCCACAGATTGCCGTCATTGTCTTCGGTGATGCTTTCAACCCGGTTGTCCGGGAGTCCGTCTGCTTCAAAATAGCGGATAAACCGCCCCGTGTTTTTATCAAAGCGATTCAGACCGAATTCGGTGGTAATCCAAAGTCTTTTCTGCGAATCTTCATAAACATTGATGACTCCGTCGCTGCTGATGCCGAATGAGTCATTTTTGTCATGATGATATTGAATAAATTTTTCTCTGACCGGATCAAAACGGTTCAGTCCCGTACTGCTTGTGAACCAGAGAGTTCCCGAACTGTCTTTGAAAGCAGACCAGATATTGTTTGTGGAAATACCGTCGGGATTATCCGCATCATAGAGATACCGGGTGAATTTTTTGCTTTTACGGTCAAAGCGGTTCACTCCTCCGCTGGTTGTGGCTATCCACAAACTGCCAGAATCATCTTCGCAGATTCCCCGAACCGAGCTGTTGCTGATACTTTCCGGGTTGTCCGGCCGGTATTCATAGCGTGTAAAGCGTTTTGTTTCTCTGTCGAATCTGTTCAGTCCGCCGCCCCAGGTTCCGACCCAGAGCAGGCCTTCGGAATCCTCATAAAAACAGCTTACCACATCATTGCCCAGACTTTCGTGATTTTCGGGATCATGCCGGAAATGCTCGAAAGTTCCGGTTTCGGGATCGAAGCGGTTGATCCCGCCGCTCCATGTTCCTATCCAAATAATACCCTTGCTGTCTTCATAAAGGCTTAACACCCCGGAATGAGTCAGTCCTGAATTTTCATCATACAGACGGGTTTTCTGATTCAGGGGATCAATACGGCTTACTCCGCCGCCCCAGGTTCCTATCCACAAGGTGCCGCTGCGGTCATAATACAGGGGATGAATAACACTGCTGCTGATAGTCTGCGGATTTTTGCCGGTCTGATAAGAAACAAAAGTTTTCCGCACCGGATCAAAACGGTTCAGTCCTCCGCCGTTTGTGCCGACCCAGAACGTGCCGTCTCCGGCAGGAATAAGAGAATAGACGTTGTTATGGCTCAGGCTTTCGGGATTATTCGGCTCATGTCTGAAATGCTCGAATTTTCCTGTTGCGGTGTCGAATCTGTCCAAGCCCCCGGCAGTGCAGAGCCATAATATGCTTTTTCCCTCCTGCGAAAGCTCTCCGTAAATCTTCCAGACTGTATTATGGCTGATGCTGTTCGGATTGCTTTCATCATGCTCGTACCGGACAAATTGTCTGCGTGCCTTACGGGTACAATGGGTTTTGCCGTCTGCTCCCAACCAGTAAATAGGGATTTCGTGCTCGGAAGCCTGCACACGGTCAAAACGGGTCAAACCGCCGTCGTTTGTGCCGATCCAGAGAATTTTGTCATTGGCAGGATCAGGCTGTATGGTTCGGATAATTCCTTTGCCGAGACTGTCTGGATTATTTGCATCATGGTAATACCGTTCAAAACTCTGCATAGCCGGATCAAAGCGGTTCAGACCGTTCAATGTGCCGAACCAGAAGATGCCCGAGCTGTCCTCATAAATGCTGTCATAGCTCAACAGATTATGGCTCAGGCTGTTCGGATTATGCGGATCATGCTGATAGTGGGTGAACATTCCCGTAAGCGGATCATATCTGCTCAACCCGCCGTTGCGGATACTGATCCAGATATTTCCGCTGCGGTCTTCATACACGGAATATGCTCCCCCCGGACTGATGCTTGGAGGATCATCCGGAACATGCTTGAAAACGGTGAAGGTATAGCCGTTGTATCTGCAAACGCCGTCGTCTGTGGCAAACCACATAAATCCCTGACGATCCTGAAGAATGTCATACACGGAGGTATGCGGCAGCCCGTGTTCCACAGAGAGGCGGTCGAAACGGATGTCATTCTTCTTTGCAGCGTGAATCGGCGATGCCCATACAAAGGAACAGATAACGATCAGAAGCAGATAATTAAGCATTCGGATTTCCTCCTTAAAGAAACTAAGTTTTTTGAAAAAACTTAGTTTCTGAATCTTATCGGACTGACAGACAGGGGCTGTCTGTGAAAAATGAAAGAATAATCTGCTTCAGAACCTTCAAAATCCGAAAAATATCAAACAGATCATCACGGGTGGCGATATACGGTTCGCTGATCGTATATACTTTTATCTGAAGTACCATAAAAAACCAGTCACGTCCTTTGACATAGCAGCCGTAAACAGGACGCTGATTTTCATTGATCCCCTGAGCAGCCAGCATTGCAGCCAGGGTTTGCGCGGCGGGATCCCCTTCGGGGTCTGTCTCTCTTTTGTATTCCTGAAAGCAGAAAAAAGGTTTTTCCGGTTCACGCCATCCGCTCGCAATCATTGCGTCCGGCTTTCCGGCCATCTCAATGCCATCCACGACCGCCTGAAAATGCCTTTCCGCAAACAGATTGAAATAGTCTGTGGTATAATCTGCCAGAGTCAGTACAGGTCCGATGAAATACTGAGCCAGTTCTGTCTCATTCCAGTCATGCACATTCCGCAATAATTTATCTCTGAACACAGTCAGCATCTGCCGCTCTGCCCCGGAGATTCCGGCAGCCCCTCCGAGCCAATCTTCCAGTACCGGTGAAGTCCTGATCTGTCTGAGATGGAATGTCTTATCCAATTCCGCCAATGTCCATTCTCTGAAATTTCTTGTCATGATATTCTCCTCTGTCACAGCCTGAAGAAAAAGCCTGCAAAAATTCCGCTGCGCCCCATTTTTGCACTCCGGATTGATGAAATTTTTCGATCTGTTCTTTCCACCGTCATAAATTGCGCTTTCCGAATTTTCTGTAAAACGACTTTGCAAGTCGTTTTTTGTCTGTTTCAGCAGAACGATTTGCGTCTATTTCAAGCAGGGGCGTTTTACCGTAAAACGGCTTTGCAAGCCGTTCTTGTCTTTATTCCGCTTGAGAAACGATTTGAAAAATCGTTTTACTGTAAAACGGCTTTGCAGTCCGTTTTGTGTCTGTGCCGGCAAAAGAGAAACGATTTGAAAAATCGTTTTACTCACTTCTCACTCCCAGCGCTTTCAGAATTTTTTCATATTCAAAATGATTTGCCAACTGCTCCAGCGCGTCCGCGGCAGAAGGCTTTTCAAGCCGGATTTCTTCGATTATATTCAGCATTCTGGCTATGTCAATATCTTTTGCTGCTTCGGCTAATCTGTCCGAGAGTTCCCGCGGAAGTTCCTGAATTTCGGCGGTCAATGTCTCAGGAACACTTTCCTGAACCTCATATATCTCATCATCGGAAGATTGCAGCGTATTGCATTCAAGCATGGACAGAAGATTCTGATACTGCGGGTCAGAACCCAGTTCTTCGGGATTCAGCTTTGAGACAGCGAGCATCTGTTCTATCATTGCCAGAAGGTCTTTCCCGCTCCGGCGGATCATGGCTGCATATTCCCGATATTTCAGGGAAAGGCTCTTATCTTCAAGCATGATCTCCGAAAAACCGAGAACCGAATTGAGCGGAGTCCGCAGATGATGACTCACATTTGCAAGAAAAGTGTTTTTCACCCGTTCAGCAGCCTGGGCAGATTCTTTTGCCTTCCGCAAATCATTTTCCGCCCTTTTGCGGTCGCCGATGTCATGGATAACGGAAAAAAGCAGAGTTTTTCCTTTGAAGGGAATCGGAGAGGAATGGATTTCGACATCACGGATCTGACCGTCTGCAAGACGATGTTTGAATTCGAAATAATTTTTCTCATGGATTTTTGCTTTTGCCATTTCAGCAGAGATTTCTTCTTTATCTGACTGATTGATTCGGAAAATCGTCATATTTCTCAATGATTTCGGATCGTAACGGTAATATTTCTCTGCCGCGAGATTGGCTCGGACAACAGAGCCGTCTTCAGGGTCAATCAGCAGCATGACCGCATAATGATTTTCAAACATGGCGCGGAACTGATTTTCGCTTTCCCTCAGAGAAACTTCAGCTTTTTTGCGCTCGGAAATTTCTTTTGTCAGCCGCCGATTCCAATAAAGCGTTATTCCTAAAATAATAATGAAAATACTCGTTATCCCCGTAAGCCATTTCAGGGCTTCTCTCCAGTCCGGTTTATACCCTACCTGAACGCGTGACCATTTCTGAAGAATGTCTTCATGTTCTTCCCGTGTAATCGAAGCAATGGCTTTGTTCAGGATTCCGAGCAGTTCCGGATAGTCTTTGCGTACTGCATACATATAAGGATCAGGCGGATGATCGCTCACGCCCGCGATTTTCAGATTGATAAGCTGATGTTTCTGAATCAGATAACAGGCAATGATATTTCCGCCGATGTAGGCATCGGCATCCGTGTTCACCACTGCTTTCAAGGCTTCCAGCACGTTTTTTTTCTCTAAGAGACGGATCTCGGGATATTTGGACAGATGCAGTTTCTGAGCCTTTATTCCTTTTACAATCGCAACGGTTTTTCCTTTGAGCATGGCTATGCTGCCGACAAAAGGCATATCGCTTCGGGTAATGATGAGCGAATGGTAATGGATAACAGGGTCGGTAAAATTCGTATATGCCTTGCGCTCAGGGACGTTGAAAGTCGGAAACATATCGAATTCTCCGGCTCTGGCTTTTGCATCCAATTCGGGCGGACTCACCGGAATCATCTCAAAGTGAATACCGGTACGCCCGCTGATGAGTCTGAGATAATCGCACTGAATTCCTTTGTAAGTGTTGTCTTCGAAAAACATCACCGGCGGGAAATCCGGCATGATTCCGAAGCGGATTGTTCTGTGCGATCTGAGCCATGCTTCTTCTTCGGCTGAGAGATGGATTTTGACAGCATCGGATTGAGACTGGACAGGGAGGCTTTGAGCAGCAGCGACAGCCGCAATGGGCAGTACCATGAACAGAAAAAGGATTTTCAGTTTTTTACGGTTCATAACAGTTCTCCGGTCTGATGATTTATGAATAATTCAAGCTGAGAATCGGATTTTTCCGACCGGCTGTCAATCTTTTTCTTAGGATTTTCGCTGAGATGCTTTGTCCGGAGTGTGAAAATGAAATTTTCACATATACAATATCGGATTTTTAATGTATAGTCCGAGCGATAAATCCCACGCCGGAGCGTGGTAACGAAGGGAGCAGAACTTTCGGTATGATAAAAGAAAAAATACTCGATCTGATTGCCGGCAGCGTGGAAACCGTCACGCCGTCGGATCTGGAAAAGCGGGCTATGAGCCTGTTTTCTGTAAAAAGGAAAGAAGTAAAAGACGCTGTAAAAAGCCTGATTTCAGAGGGGCATCTGAACTATGCCTGCACGCAGGGCCGTACAGTTGTCGGGATATCTTTCAACAGACCGGTTCGTGTGTCGGAGCATATTGTTCTTAAACCCGCGGGAATGCCCTTTGCTCCTGAACCCGGTGACGCAGTTATTGAACTCATCCACGGCGCGTCTTTCGGCACAGGAGAGCATCCCACGACCCGGCTGGCAATCAGAGGAATTGCTTATATACTGAAAGAAAGCAGGTTATCAGAACGGAAACCGGGACTGTGTATGCTTGATATCGGAACCGGTTCGGGAATTCTGGCAATCACCGCTATAAAGTTGGGAGCGGAAAGTGCTGTGGGATTGGATACAGACCCCTGCGCGCTCTGTGAAGCCCGCGCAAATGCCGTAATCAACGGGCTTGAAGATAAATTTCATATCTGCGGCTGCGATTTGGGAGATATTGACAAGTCATTCGATCTGATTGCCGCGAATCTGAGATATCCGACATTGAAAAGCATAGTGCCGCATATTGTCAGACTGACGCTGCACGAGGCTTGGGCAGCCTTTTCGGGGATAAAAAGCGAGGAAGTTTCGGATTTGACTGATGCCTATGCCAAAGCCGGCTTTGACTGTGTGCGGAACGAACATGAGAAAAACTGGGCAGGGCTTGTTTTTTTCAAAAGTAAGAATTTTTAAGCCGTCTGCAACTAAATCGGCTAGCAAATGAATATGAGCCTGCATTCACATATTCCGAAGAAGTAAACGATCTCGGTTTACCTTTCTGTCGGGATAAAAATCCGGATTTATATCACCGAAACCAATTGCTTCCGATCTCTCCTTGTTCGTAGAGATCGCCCAGTTTGAAGCCTTCCAGCCACTCACGGTTGCATAGTTCATCAAGCCGGACTGGCAATGTATCTTCAGTTTTATCTGTTTTCATTACAAATACCTGCTCCGGTGAGGCACTGAACTCGTCCAAGATTACTGTGGAATGCGTCGCCAGCACTACTGTCAGGTTATGCTGTCGCGCCCATTGTCCGGTACGCCGGAGGAAAGCGCGCAACGCGTAGGGATGCAGGCTGTTTTCCGGCTCGTCAATTGCTACGAGACTTTCCTTTTCCGCCCCCGCCACATTACAGAGCAGAATCAGAAGTTGAAGGACGCCGTTTGCTTCATTGGCAAGGGGACCGGGTATTTCCTGACCGGAACGGTAAGTACGTGCGACTAACGTATTGCCTGCTTCTATAAAGTCTATCTCTTTAATCAGGTTCGGGAATGCCGCGGCAAGCCCCTCAATCACAAATCGGTACCGATGCTGATGAACACGTTCCTGACACCATCGCCGCAGCAAAGTCAGCGCATTTCCACCGCGTGAATGCAATCTTCGATCTTCGGAAGTGTTGGAACCCTGATGGCGCAAAGTCCACAAATCCGGATCATGATAGACAGCAATACGCTGAAGAAATGAGGCAATTTTGCGTAAAGCGGGTTCATGTACGCCCCTGTCCATCAGGGTCCGCAGACCCAGTTTGGAATCTGATACAATAATTTGCTCTCCGGCGTAAGAGAAAGTTCCCAGAGCGTCTCGAAAAAAGATTTTCCGCTCCTTTTCACTCAAAATTTCATTGGCCTTATAATCCGCTGTTCCCTCATGCGGAACAAGCTGAATTCTCCAATTCACAGCATCAATGTCAATGCCGATTTCGATGGGTTCTGTTTCATCACTTCCCCATGTTCTGATATTGCTGCTTCCTCCCAGAACCTGAGTCACTGCTTCGGGCAAACCGCGTTCATAAGCGACTCGTAACAGCTTTAATACCAGCAAAAGAGTTGTTTTGCCCGCGCCGTTGGCACCGATCACTGCACTCAACTGAGCCGGAGTCCAGTCCACCTGCTTTAATGCGCGCAGATTGTGGACATGAAGCGTGAATTGAGGCGACTGAGGCGGCAGGGATGCTTCTTCCAGCAAGGGGATGACTTCTCTCGCATTCGTCGTCTCGTGAGCGGTGAATTGCTGCCTGCGTCCCCATTCTTTCAGATGATTTACTACTCTGTTTTTAAATCCGGATCCGCGTCCCCATTCACTCGAACACTTATACCAGACAGGATCATTCATCAGCCTTTCACGAACTTGATTTTCTACTCGATCCGCGTAATCTCGGATTACCTTGATGCGGGCAGAATTGTACTCCAATATCCGACGACTGAGGTAGTCTTCAACCAAGCCAAATGCTTTGTCTTGTTTCAGTTCTTCCAGATTGGCTATTATCCTCTCGATCAATTCATCAATCCATCGTGTTGCTTCCTGCAACGCCATAGATCGAACAGCAGCATACAAGTTAAGGTTGTAGTAATCTCCATTACGCCGACAGATTGCATATACTACTGATGCGTAGCGTGTTTCCGAGATCGCCGCATACAAACCTGCCAATGGATCACGCAAGGGAGGATCCATTGGCAGCGGGTATTTGGCCATCGTCTCTTTAATCTGCTTATCTACAGTGTTGCAAAGTTCCGGACGCAACACATCACCAGCACTCTTCACAAACTGCTGTGCATCATTAATCCATTCATTCAAGTCATCTTCCGCTCTTTTGCGAAGCTGGGACAAAGAACGCTTAATAGCAGTTCGCAAATGATTGGGATCGTCTTGTAAAACATCAAAAGAGATGATAGAAACCTCTCTATGGATTTCTTCCGGAAGCCCGCCGCTTTCCAGCGCACGGCGGCATTCTTCAATCTTCAAATCCTGACCGAATTCCCGCTCCCCGTCGGCACCGTTGACTTGTGAAGCATCGTCTTGGTCTATCAATATGAGTAAGGTTCTCGGTATTGCCTCACGAAGTTCGGCATTGACTGTCATATTATGCAACAGTGAGCGCAAACTCTCTCCCGGCGCATCTCTGAATGGCGAACACAATACAATCACAGAGCGCGGATTTATCAGGTAATCGTAGAGATCGCCGCGTGATTCTACAGGGCTGTCCAATCCTCTAGTATCAATAAGCGTCACTTTCAAATCGCTGCCCCAATCGAGATAAGATTTGGGAACAACCACATCCATGCGTCTCGGCAGCATTGCGTCCTCTTGTTTTCCCTGATTGATATTTTCAAAAAGCGTCTTCAGGGCTTTCAAATTTTCAGGATTGCAATCCTCCCACCAGTCTGTTCCAATGCGATCAATGAGTCGGGCGCGCTTGATCAGATGGTCTGAAAATTCTTCAAGAGTATCAAAGCGGGAAATTACTTCATCAAGCGGACGCACGGTTCGCAACTTCTTTTTTTCCCCTCGAAATACGATTCCAATCGCTCCGCATAACCTGTCATATTACGAATTACCCGTTGAATTTCCTGCGGGGTCGGCTCAGTATCATCGTCTCCCGTAAGCAGTGTATCCGGCTGACGGCGATACCACTCATTTTCTGCATATATAGCGATTTCCTTTTGCATCTCATCTATATTGACCGGCTCAATGACCAGCCCCAGTTCTTTGGTTTCGCCATCCTTTGGTGAACGAATCCGCACTTCACATATTGTAGTACGGACTGCTCCGATGGACAAAACGGAGTTGTTCTTCAGACTGGCTTTATCCGTCGGTTTCCCGCCAATCAGGAGGTTAGCCCCAACGCCGATGAGAGAGGATTTTCCGACGCCGACAGTTCCTATAAAAACAAGCGGATGGCTGTGATCCTCTAAAAATCTCTCCTGCTCGTTGATGATATTGATCCAATACTCCGCTGTTTCCGATTGCTCAGGTGAAGCGGCTTTCAGCTGTTCAAGTGTTGACTCGATTTCAGATTTGTTCATATACAACCTCCGTATAAACTGAGTTTTTTTCAAAAAAACTCAATTTGTTTTCAATCTCTCTGCAACTATATCGGCTATCATCCGATCATCCGGCACAAAAGGCAGAGTGATATGATCGCTGTCTTTGCAGTTGTGATTATAAGTCATAGCAGTCTCGATGGCATTCTCATTCCTTGCCCATGCCCGCCTTGCGACGCCGCCCATGACATCCCAGGGAATCGCCTGCCGGATAATGCGGTCTGCACGCCCGGTGCCGTCAAGCACAAGTCCGAATCCGCCGTTAACAGCTTTGCCGATGCCTACTCCGCCGCCGTTGTGCAGAGCCACCAGACTCATACCTCTTGCGGCATTTCCGGCAAAGCACTGAGTTGCCATATCTGCCATGATATTGCTGCCGTCTTTTATATTCGCAGTCTCCCGGAACGGCGAATCTGTGCCGCCGGTATCGTGATGATCTCTCCCAATCATGATCGGACCGATCTCTTTATTTCTGACCATTTCGTTGAATTTCAAGGCAATATTCATTCTGCCGAGCGCGTCCTGATACAATATTCTTGCCTGTGTGCCTACAACCAAACGGTTTTTATCCGCGTCCCGGATCCATACATAATTGTCTCTGTCCTGAAATCTGCGGTTCGGGTCAATGCAGGACATGGCTGCTTTGTCGGTCTTCAGCAGGTCTTCCTTTTTTCCGCTGAGACATACCCATCGGAAGGGTCCGTATCCGTAGTCAAAGAGCAGCGGTCCCATAATGTCTTCCACATAAGAGGGAAAAACAAAGCCGTCAACAGGATTTTCTCCGTTTTTGCAGACTTCCTTTACACCTGAGTCAAATACTGCTTTCAAAAAGCTGTTGCCGTAGTCAAAGAAATACGTTCCTCTGCTGACAAGTATTTTGATAAGCGAGTAGTGATACTTCAATGACTGATCCGCATAAAGCCTGAATTTATCAGGATCGGTTTTCAGCATTTCGGTTCGTTCTCCGAATGTCAGACCATGAGGACAGTATCCGCCTTCATGGACCGCGTGACATGAGGTCTGATCCGAGAGCAAGTCAATTCTGATATTTTCCTTGACAGCATAAGCCAGCAAGTCAACAATGTTTCCGTAAAAGGCAATGGAAATCCGTTCTTTTTTCTCCTTATAAGTTTTTGCGGTTTCAAAGGCTTCCGCGGGATCATTGCTTATTTTACTCACCCAGCCCTGCTGATACCGTGTCTGAATTCTGGATTCGTCAACCTCTGCGATAATCCCCACACCGTTGGCAATCTCCACAGATTTTCCCTGCGCGCCGCTCATGCCGCCCAGCCCTGATGAGACAAACAAATATCCTCTCAGGTCTTTATCTTCAGTAATATTGAGCTTTGACCGTCCGGCGTTCAAAATCGTGCTGTAAGTCCCGTGAACAATGCCCTGGGGTCCGATATACATCCATCCGCCCGCAGTCATCTGCCCGTAATTGGCGACTCCCAAAGCAGCTGCGCGGTGCCAGTTTTCCTGATCGTCAAAACAGCCGATCATCAGCGCATTGGTGATAATGACTCGCGGGGCTTCGGGAGATGATCGGAACAGACCCAGCGGATGTCCGGATTCCATGACCAGCGTCTGGTCCCGTGTCAGATTTTCGAGATAAAGCTTGATTAGCCGGTACTGCATCCAATTCTGGCAGACCTGTCCGGTTTCGCCGTAAGTCACAAGCTCATACGGGTACAGGGCAATGTCGAAATCCAGATTATTGTCAATCATTACCTGAAAGGCTTTGCCCTCAATACAGTTGCCTTTGTATTCATCAATGGAACAGGCTTTGATATTTCCCGCAGGTCTGAAGCGGTATCCGTAAATCCTGCCGGTAGTCAATAACTCATTCAGAAATTCTGGCGCAAGCCGGGACTGCCATTTTTCGGGAATATATCTGAGAGCATTCTTCAGCGCGAGTTCTGTCTCTTTCTGCGACAGCGTAAGACGGCGGCCCGGCGCACGCCGGATGCCCTCCGTAAATTCCGGCAGTTCGGGCAGTCCGTTGAAAAGCGTCTCCAATTGAATACTCATTGCCTTTGAAATAATTGAATTGTCAATCATAATGCCTCCCATTCCGAATCCGGGTTCAAAAGTCGAATCCCTGCGGAGAACCTGCATGATCGGCCTGAAATAAATCCTGAAAATCTTTTAATCTCCGAATCCCCGCATATTTTCTGTTTATATAGATAACCCCTTATCGAGCAAAGCGGGAGCGAAAAGCCTGCTCCTCATAACCCCTCATGGGGATAGATAACTTCCTTTGAACGCAAAACAGAAGCTTGTTTAGAATGCCCTCATAACCCCTCATGGGGATAGATAACGGCATCCATTTTTTCGACATATTTTTGACATAAGCTCATAACCCCTCATGGGGATAGATAACGGAATTGCTGAAACGAAATCATCCTCTCCAATAAGCTCTCATAACCCCTCATGGGGATAGATAACCGGTCATAAGTGGGTTTGGAAGTCTGTCCGCGACATGCACTCATAACCCCTCATGGGGATAGATAACAAAAAAGGAGAGTAAATGCCTAAGCACTTTTTTTTCTCATAACCCCTCATGGGGATAGATAACTAACGCTGCTTCTGACAATCCGGATTTTCTGCGGTCTCATAACCCCTCATGGGGATAGATAACCACCCCCGTGACACCTCTTCTGTGACATCGTGACACTCATAACCCCTCATGGGGATAGATAACCGTTATAAAATAGATATTGACAGACTGTTTTTATAATCTCATAACCCCTCATGGGGATAGATAACCCGAAGAAAAGAAAAATTCTGATGCTAAGAGAAAAGCCTCATAACCCCTCATGGGGATAGATAACCTGCTGCCTGATTCGCAGGAATGCGACTCGGCAGCCGACTCATAACCCCTCATGGGGATAGATAACTTGGCATAAAGTAAAAGTAAAGCAATATAAAAATTCTCATAACCCCTCATGGGGATAGATAACCGGCGGCTATTTTGAGTACGAAACAAGATGGGAGGGCTCATAACCCCTCATGGGGATAGATAACATACAAGGCTTTTTATCAGGCGGATTTGTTTAAAACTCATAACCCCTCATGGGGATAGATAACAACAAGCCCGCAAATAGATGTGTCTAATACTTCACTCCTCATAACCCCTCATGGGGATAGATAACTCATTGGCAGTCGGGTCTGTGTTTGTTGCGCTTTTCTCTCATAACCCCTCATGGGGATAGATAACGAAAATTCATCAGTGTTAGTCAAGTATATTTGATGCTCTCATAACCCCTCATGGGGATAGATAACATACTTTCGGACTGTATGCCGCTCCCGTTCTTCTCCTCATAACCCCTCATGGGGATAGATAACCCATAATCTTTTAAGCCCATATTCTCTATACCCGTTCTCATAACCCCTCATGGGGATAGATAACAAAAATTACCGCCTGAGCATACGATGGGTCTCTGTACCCTCATAACCCCTCATGGGGATAGATAACAGAAAAAACAGATTTAGCGGCGAGTCTGATTAAACAGCTCATAACCCCTCATGGGGATAGATAACCGAGTTGGGCAACAGCTTCGGCAATCCTTTTTTCATCTCATAACCCCTCATGGGGATAGATAACCACCCGCAGCCAAGGAAAAAAACAATGACTAATTTCTCATAACCCCTCATGGGGATAGATAACCAAAAAGCACTGCCAAAGATTCTTCAACGCTTGCGGCTCATAACCCCTCATGGGGATAGATAACATGACTCACCCATTAGGACATCCCATCGACCTGAACTCATAACCCCTCATGGGGATAGATAACAAGTTGTCGCCGTGCATAATCGGATACGCACGGCGCTCATAACCCCTCATGGGGATAGATAACTGACCCGCTCGCTCTGCCGGAAGAAGAATAGTAAGCTCATAACCCCTCATGGGGATAGATAACAGGAAAACTGCAGGGGCAACGACAAATGCAGCCAGCCTCATAACCCCTCATGGGGATAGATAACCGGCGCGACTGCCTTTACAGCCGCGCCCGTAAACCCTCATAACCCCTCATGGGGATAGATAACGGAAGTGGAAGCAAGAGGGGTAATCATGCTTTCGACTCATAACCCCTCATGGGGATAGATAACACGCTTTCCGTATTTCCGAACTCTGTCACTTTGTATTCCTCATAACCCCTCATGGGGATAGATAACATAGCAGCTATCAGCGCGTCCACCGCATTGACAGCCTCATAACCCCTCATGGGGATAGATAACCTTCCGGCTTCGGGGCTTTTGTTGATAATTATCGGCCTCATAACCCCTCATGGGGATAGATAACCGGTATTTTTTCACTCCGCCCCGGTCG
>DYRK01000645.1:0-1792 GCA_020718785.1 Desulfatirhabdium butyrativorans
TGCCGAGGTCGGAGTAGTAATCGCTGAGGTCTTCAGCCATGCGTTTGGTCAGGGTCGTGACCAGCACTCGTTCATTGCGTCTGACACGCAGCTGAATTTCCTCCAGCAGATCATCCACCTGATGTTCCGCTGTACGGACTTCTATCTCCGGATCAGGCAGCCCCGTAGGTCTGACAATCAGTTCCGCAATGCTGTCTTTTGCCTGTTCAAGCTCGTAATCCGCAGGCGTGGCAGACACATACACAATCTGAGAAATTTTTGAGTTGAATTCGTCAAACCTCAGCGGCCGGTTATCCAGAGCGGAGGGCAGCCGGAATCCGTATTCTGCCAATGTTCTCTTACGGGAGCGGTCGCCTTCGTACATTCCGCGCAACTGCGGTACGGCAATATGGCTTTCATCAATGCACACGAGAAAATCATCGGGAAAATAATCGAGCAGAGTCGGGGGCGGTTCTCCGGCTTTTCTTCCGGTCAGATGACGCGAGTAATTTTCAATGCCGTTGCAGTAGCCGATTTCCAGCATCATTTCCAGATCAAAATTTGTCCGCTCCTCAATCCGCTGGGCTTCGATCAGCTTATTCTCTTTCCTGAAATAGTCAATCCTTTCCTTCAATTCCGATTTGACGGTCTCGATTGCCCGTTCCAAAGTTGACTTTGAAGTGACATAATGACTTGCCGGAAACAAAGTGATGTCTTGCAGACGCCTGATAACATTGCCTCGGAGCGGATCAATTTCAGCTATGCCTTCGATTTCGTCTCCGAAAAACTCGATACGGACGGCTTTGTCTTCTTCATAAGCCGGAAAAATTTCTACCCGGTCGCCTCGTACCCGGAACACGCCGCGGTGAAAATCAAGGTCATTCCGCTCATAGTGCATAGAGATAAATGCCGAAAGCAGCCTGTCTCTGTTGATTTCCGTATCTTTTTTAAGAGTAATCCGCATTCCGAGATAATCTTCGGGCGCGCCCAGACCGAAAATGCAGGACACGCTCGCCACCACAATCACATCACGCCGGGAGAGTACGGAGCGTGTAGCCGAATGCCGGAGTTTGTCTATCATCTCGTTGATGGCAGAATCTTTCTGGATATAGGTGTCGGTGACAGGAAGATAGGCTTCGGGCTGATAGTAGTCATAATAACTGACAAAATATTCCACCGCGTTTTCAGGAAAAAGGGTTTTGAATTCCTTATACAGCTGGGCAGCAAGAGTCTTGTTCGGAGCGATGACCAGCGCGGGTCTGTTCATATCTGCAATGACATGGGCCATCGTAAAGGTCTTGCCGGACCCCGTAACCCCGAGCATCACGTGATGCCGGTTCCCGGATACTATGTTTCTGCTCAGGGTTTCGATGGCATTAGGCTGATCGCCCTTTGGCGTAAGATCCGAAATCAGTTTGAACTCAGACATGACCGGGTATGGCTCCCATTTTCCGCAAGTCATTCAGCATGGCGGATCCTTTTATTTTATTGAGGATAAACTTTGTCTAAAATTTCTCCGGAACCGTTCAGAATAAAGATTATCAGCCCGTTTTGAAACGCATCTCTGACCAGTTCTTCATACAGCAGTGCCTGCACTTCATATTTCTGACCTTTTGCCAGCGACAGAAGGTTGTAACATTTCAAGGCTTCCTCTTTCTCAAGAAAAACCGGAACAAAGGTTATACTGTTTTCTTTGTCATGCTGGCCCACAAGCAGGGCTTCTCCTTCGGGATTCTGAATTACCGCCCATACCCATGATTCATCCGTAACTAATTTGCTCATCCGAGATTATCCTTTCCTGATTATTGACAAT
>DYRK01000645.1:1892-3300 GCA_020718785.1 Desulfatirhabdium butyrativorans
AGCGGTCAGCGGGCGTTTCCGATCTGCTGATATGAATGAATTATTCGTCAACGCGCCTGACATCGCTGATATGCTCTGCCGCAAGCCTGAGATAAATGTTTACAGCCCTGTCGAATTCATCCACGCCTACGCTGCCCAAATCTTTTTTAAGAGCAGCCGGTATTCCGGTCACAAGATGACAGGGACCGACTGTCTGTTTTTCTCTTACCACAGAACCGGAAGCCACAATAGAACCGGTTTTAATATGCGCGTCATTCAGCACGACCGCATTCATACCGATCAGGCAGTTGTTTTCCACAGTGCAGCCGTGAACCACGGCATTATGTCCCACAGTCACATTTTCTCCGATAACAGCCGGTTTGTCCGTATCGGTATGCACAGTGCAGTTATCCTGAATATTGGTGTTTCTGCCCACTTTGATATGCGCCAGATCCCCTCTCAGCACCGCACCGTACCATATACTCACGCCGTCTGCAATTTCCACATCGCCGATGACCGTGGCGTTAGGTGCGATAAAGACATTGCTGCCGATTTTCGGTTTTTTTCCCTTATATTCGAGTATCATTACCTATCCTTATTAAACAAAAGTGTTTACAGACTCTTCTGTGACAGCACATATTTAATAATTCCGCTTTGTTACATTAATAACCTTTGTGAATTCCTGAAGGCATATCTTCCGAGGAGTTAATTACTTCGGGATGCTCATAGCATGTATATTCCCGTCCAAAATATTTCCCTCGTTCCCACGCAAAGCCTCACTGCCGTTAAGTTAAGGAGGAGGAGTGCTTCAATGCAGCCGGAGTTTTAATTATTTTCGGAAGATTTTCATATACTTGTCTGACAGCGTTCATAGTTAACCTCTCTTTGAAAATAATTTGTATCTCTTGAAATTCTGAGGGACGCAAAGCGTCCTGTCTGCATTCCCACGCAAAGCGTGGGAACGAGCAAAGGTCGGTTTTCCGTGGCATATCTTCGGATCCGCAACAATATAACGTCCTATGATTTGAGATTTCATTTATTTCAAGATGCTGCAATACAATTATCGTTTAACCTGAGTTTTTGTTCCAATTCTTCACGGGTGATTGTCTTCTGAGTACGCCGGGCAGTAATCAATTCCCAGAATTTGCCGTTGCTGCCGAGTTCCGACTGTTCCGAATCCATACCTTCAATACCTAGTATGAGGGCTACAGGTTTGCCTTTACGTGTAAGTATCACTTTCTCATGTTGAGCTTCGCTGATACAAATTTCAAGCACAGCTTTTTCAAGACTTATCTGTTTCATAAGATTTCCTCTGTTGTCATGTGCGGCGGTTTGTGTCGGATTGCACGGATAATTACGCTTGATGTCAACTCATCTATTCTTTACACCGTCATAATCTGAGCTTTTTTGAAACTCTGAAAATTCAGAG
>DYRK01000646.1 GCA_020718785.1 Desulfatirhabdium butyrativorans
GGGCAATGACCGCATCGGCAAGTCCGGTCTCTCCGTTTCTGTCTAAATCGCCTTTGGGAACGGATGTCTCTTTTGTCTGAATCACGGAAGTCGTAAGCGGAGCGGAATATAAAAGGTCTTTTTCCGTAGCTCCTTCTGCCGCCGCATAAATGGCAATGCGGTAAGTTCCCTGAGCATAAAAGCCTTTCCACACGCCCTGATAAGTCCCGTCTCCATCCGGGTCGGTGAGTTCCGCTGTCGGAAGATCGGTGACCGGGTCTTCTGGAGCATAGCGCATATCCGGCGGAGTAATGACCGCCCATACCCGGACGACCGGATTCAGAGACATGATATTTTCCGTCCGGAGTATTGCGGATGTCTCTCCGTTTAAGGTCTGTTCTTCGGACACAGAAGCGATAAGCGGCGGGGATGAAGCCGCCACACGTCCTCTGCCGATGATGATTTTCTTTGCCGCAACTTTGTCCGCTTTCGGAATATCCTTATCATCCGGGAGATAGCCTACGCCGTCCCCGTCCAGATACGCGGTCTGTTCGGATTTCATTATATCTTTGGCCGCAACAAATGAGTCGTAGAGTTTCGCATTGAGGAATACGGAACTCCAGAACTGGTAGGAAAAAGACAGAACCCCGCTGTTGTTGAACCACGCGTATTTATCCGGAGCGGAACTGGTCATGACAATCCGTTCCTTACCTGCGGGCGGAGTGAGCAGCGGAATGAAACTCCCCGACATGCAGGCATCGTAAATCAGAATGACTCTCGCAGAGGTTTTTGTCTGGAAATCATCTAACCAGCCGTCCAGTTCCCCGGCTTTCAGAATTTCTTTGTCGTTGAGATAAAAAGTGCCGTTTCCGCCGTGGTCGGTCATGTAAATCAGCAGTTCGCCCGTATTGTCCGAAGCCCTGTCCGAGACAGTTTTTTCCAAACTTGCTTTCGAGGTGTCGCCGTCAATGTCGTTGAGATTTCCGTCTCCGTCAATATCCGTATTATCCGGGCTGAGGAAATAAATCCGCTCACGGGTATAACCCTGAGTCAGAAGTGCAAGATAGGCATATTTCGTACACATCTGCGTAGCGTTCCAAAGGGTATCGGAGGCAGATGCTCTTCCTGCCACTATGATTGCTCTTTTTTCCTGCTGTTCCTGAAAGCCCGTGGCGTCGGCAAAAGTTACCGCTCCTCTCAGTTCATAGCTCTCCGTCCCGTTAAAGATTCTCAGAGTGTAATTGCCGTAAGATTCCGGACTCGGAAGGGTAAGAGACAATTCTGTTTCGTTTTTCACAGCAGGAGTGATTTCGACCGGCAAAGATACAATAAAAAAATCACCCCCGGCGATATATGCCCTGCCGTCCTCGACAACGACACTCAAAGCCTTACTCGTATTTGCCGAGCCGATAATCTGCGGCTTTTCGGGATCACCGATATCTATGACTTGAACGCTGTCTACATCAGTCACATAAGCTCTGTCTTTTGCAACAAAAACACTCTGAGCAGAATAAGGCATATCTATTGATCCGATGATCTTGGGATTCGAAGGGTCTGCAACATCTATGATCTGAAGACCGTTTTTCCAATCGGCAATATATGCTCTGTCCTCCACGACAAAGACATCCCAGGCATAACCCGGAGTATCTGCGGAACCGATAATTTTCGGTTTTGAGGGATCACTGATATCTGTCACCTGAAGACCGTTCCATACATCTGCAATATATGCCTTATCTCCTGAGACAAAAACGCCGTAAGCAGAACCCGGCGTATCTGTAGAACCGATGATTTCGGGTTTTGACGGGTTACTGATATCTATAATCTGAAGTCCGCTGTTTCCGTCAGCGATATATGCCTTACCTTCTGTCACAAAGATATCATTGGCAGATCCGGGAGTATCTGCAAAGCCTATGATTTCAGGATTTGACGGATTGCTGATATCTATCACCTGAAGACCGCTGTCTCCGTCCGCTATATATGCCTTATTGCCCAGCAGCTTAATATCATTGCTTTCACCCGGCGTATCCGCGGCGCCGATGATTTTGGGATTCGACAAGTCGCTAATATCTATAACCTGAAGACCGCTCATGCCGTCGGCTATGTACGCTTTGCGGTCTGCAAGAAAAATCCCGTAGGCATCTCCCGGAGTGCTGACTGAAGGGATATTCGCCGAATTGGACATATCGCCGATATCTATGATTTGAAGACCGCTCTCCCCGTCCGCTATGTATGCTTTCTCATTTGCAACAAAAATGCTGTAGGCATCACCGGGCGTATCTGCGGAGCCGATGATTTTCGGCTTTGACGGATCCACAACATCCAGGATTTGAAGACCGCTCATATTGTCTGCGAGATATGCTCTGTCCCCGATTACAAAGACATCATAAGCATTACCGGGCGTATCTGCGGTGCCGATGATTTTCGGATTTGAGGGATCGGCAATGTCGAAGATTTGAAGACCTTTCCACACATCCGCGAGATAAGCTTTTCCGTCTGAAACAAAAATTCCCTTAGCCAGACCTTTTGTATCTGCGGATCCGATGATTTTCGGACTCGACGGGTCCCCGACATCAACGATTTGAAAACCGCCATTCCAATCCGCCATGTATGCCTTTCCGTCTGCGACAACAATGCCGTAGGCAAACCCCGGCGTATCTGCGGAACCGATGATTCCGGGTTTCGATGGATCAGTTATATCTACAACCTGAAGACCGCTGTCTCCGTCAGCTATGTACGCCTTTCCGTCTGAGACAAAAACATCGAAAGCCCAGCCCGGTGTAGTAACGGAACCGATGATCTTGGGATTTGAAATGTCCTGAATATCTATAATCTGAAGACCGCCGGCTTCGGCTGCCAGATAAATTTTGGTATCTGCAACAAAGATATCCGAAGCCGAACCCGGTGTGATGAGGGAACTGATGATTTTGGGATTTTCGGGGTCGCTGATGTCAACAATGTGAATGCCGCCCGATCCGGCTGCCAGATATGCTCTGTTGTCTGCAATAAAAATACCTTGAGCCGAATCCGGGATATCTGCGGATCCGATGATGGCTTTGGTATTTCCGATATCCAGGTACATGGAAACTCTTGTGCTGTTTTGATCAAATCCGGCACCTTTCATCGTCACATTCAGAGCTTTTCCTGTCTCACCCAATGTCGGATACACAGAATCGGCTTTCAGCGTCTGAGACAACGCCGCGTCCGCCGCGGCGCACAGAAATAACGCCGCCATAATAAAACTGACTGATTTTATTTGAATACTGTTTTTCGTTTTCATGGGTAATGTCTCCTTCGGGTCAGGGCGAACACAGGGGTTCGCCC
>DYRK01000085.1 GCA_020718785.1 Desulfatirhabdium butyrativorans
CGCCCCATCTCTCTGTGATCTGCAATGCCTGATGATAGCCGTCTTTCTGATACTGAGACAGCAAAGGATAGATTACCGAGCCGCTTAGTTCCCATTCATCCTGACTTTTCTCTTTGCCTGCAAAAAATTCAAACAGCGATTTTGCATAGACTGTAAAAGGGTTATATGCTTTCAGATGCGGATCAATCGCATTCAGCAGTTCGGCGTTGACGGTTTCCGCTTCTTTCCATATCTCATCGAACCAGTTCCTAAGCCCTTCAATATGCGCCTGATCCGTGGTGAACAGATTCAGTTCCAGACTCTCCGCAAGCCCGCAGCCGGTAAAGTCGGAACTGCCCGCAATAGCGAAGTCAACCGGGCTTATGTCGCGGGATTCCATGAGATATGACCGGGCGTGAAATCTTGATCCGGAATATATCTTCACAATAATCCGATGATTTTCTAAAGCCTCCCGGACTGCCGCGAGACCTGTCAGGGCATCATCCCGGATTTTTTCATTTTCAATGCTGTTATTGCACCGTTCAGTCAAAGCCCGGATAATCTCCTGTTTTGTCTGCCGGGCGGTTTTATCTCCTGTAAGAATTCGGATTTTATCTGTACGCTGCCAAAAGCCTTCCAGCATCAGGAAAGCAGCAATTTCAAACGCTCCGGCAGCAATATCCATTGTTTCTATATTCGGCAGCAAACGGCGAAGAGCGTTCAGAAGGGTGTTGCCGTTTCGGTTGTCTATAATGACGGGCAGTTTTTTTGTCATATATTGATTCTCCCGACGCATATTCTTTCCACCGTCATATTCTGCGCTTTCCGGATTTTCAGTAAAACGGTTTTGCAAATCGTTTTTGCCGATAAAACGGTCTGCAAAACCGTTTTACAAAAAGCGCAGATTATGCCGGTGGGCAGTATACATCGAATAAAGTAATTTTTCCGGAGCCGTTGACTCCCAGAAACACATTCATTTTCCCTAAATTTTCCACGCAGGCATCTTTGAATACTTTGAAATTTTTTATTTGAATGCGTTTGACGGTCATGGCAAAATCCTGTCATTATCAAGTAGGAGCATACCTTTTAAAATCATTGATAATTTCTGTAACCTCAGCTTCAATTTTATCTTTTTCTTTAATTCGTCTTGCTAAAGTGAATCGGCGGTCTTTTAAGCGATTTTGATGTTCAATTCTGTGAAATATACGTTTCCCGTCAATCATACGGTTCAGGCGATCTAAATACTCCATTGAATCAGACGGATGTTTTTCAGCAAAGCCTTCAATACGAGTTTTATAATCTTTGAATTTATCAGGGTCAGAAATTTTTTCACTGAGTTCTTGTTCTACTTGGTTTCTGTTATGACAATTCGAACCAAAACCTATTTTCAATGAACTCGTTCCGTTTTCATGAAACAATATATCCAGTGCCATCACAGGTATCAGTGTGTTACAATGTCCGATTAATTCTTTTATCATCAACTCAACCGGGCGCTTTGATCGTGGAAAATCCTTTCCTTCATCTGCAAGAATACTTTCAAGTTCATCCGGATCCAACAGGTAATTCTCAATTTCCCAACGGCAGAGCGGTCTAATGTGATGACCCAGCGGCATGGCGTTTTTATATTTTCGGTCATCAGTTTCCCAAAACACATCCCATCTGCCTTCTCTCATTACTGCATCCCGATCTACGATACCGAAAGCAGGTATTCCATTTTGCCTGTCCGATTTTACCTGACGAACTACTTCAGCGCATCCGCCGCCACGCCCTGTATCTGAAGAACGGAACTCCACCCGCTCGCCTTCATCGTGAAACCAGCGTTCTTTGAAAATCTGGAAATCTTCCTCAGATTCCAGATAGACGATAACTTTTTGAATGTACTTGGCATCAATGGTTTTGCTGTCGGGAATTTTTTTAAAACTCGGCATATTTCCTTTTCTCTGAATGGTTATAATTCTTCTTCAATAATGTATCCGCCTTTACGCAGTTTATCTTCCTTAATTTCATAAGCAAATGCGCTTAATATTTCACGGGAATGCGTCGTTGCAATTACCGTCAGCCCCGGATGATCTTTTACCAGTTTTTTGAGAAGGTTCAGCACCCGGTGTTGCCATTTGGAATGTAGATGGACATCCATTTCATCAATGAGCAGAATGGTGTTTCGGGTCATATAGACACCAATGCAGGAAAACAGTTGAAGCAGACTTTTCTCACCGCTGCTCAGTTTGTCGAAGGAATGCTCCCGTCCCTTATTATAAATAACGGCTTCAGGCGGATTTTTCTGCATTCCTTTGAAAAATTTTTCTCTCCCCTTGAATACTCTCTCATTCACTGTGTTCTTTGCACTTTTAAAAAAGTCATTATCTATATTCTCAAGCCACATAAAAAGATTATCCAGTGATTTTCTCCATTCACTTCCTTCCTGAGCGATTTGACGAATACATTTGTATTCCCAGTCAACCGGTTTCCAATTCTCCGGCGATGTTGCTGTATTTTTATCAGCTATAGAAGGAATGTTCCGATATGCTGAAAAATATAACAATGTAGGCAACGTCAGTGTCGGATTCTCAAATTCTCTTGGCTGTGTGTCTTTTTTTACGATGCTAATGTCTCGGCTTTCCGTGGTCAGTGTCGGATTCTCAAATTCTCTTGGCTGTGTGTCGCTGTTTATTTTTATCTCATTCAGAAACTCATTGACAAAACTGTCATTTTGCCCCAGCCGTTCCAGTCTGCCGCTTTCATTGCGCCAAAAGCCGAACTGATGGCATGATGCCGCGCAGAAGTTTTTCAGACGATCCGAATCCCATTCCGAAATAACCGACTTCTCAAAAGAACCTGCCAATAGAGATAAAACAATGGTTTTTTCCTTTTTTTCCCGGAACTCTTCGTCACTTTCTCCCTGAAATCTTTCTTTAAATTTTATGAGAATATCCCACTGAACGCTTCCATAATTTTTATCCAATCCATCATGTCCGAAAGATTCCATTCTGTCATATTCTAACATCTTCATCAGAAACGCCATTAATTCAAGAACGGTCGTTTTTCCCGCTCCGTTTCCGGCTATCAGCAGATAAAAATTACAAGGACCGTCGTTTGCATCGGTAAAATCAAAAACAACAGGCTTTTCAAAAAAGGGACCAATATTACGCACAGTAAGGAAAAGCGGAGAAAACCTTTCAAGTATAATTGTTTTTTTTTTACTAATGTCGCTGTATGATTGAAGATAAGGCTTTCCAATTTCTGGCAGTGTCTGATGAATGACCGGAGAAGTTCCGGTTCCTCTGCCGATTTGTTTATTGGCCATAAACCATTCATACACTTTGTCGCTCACTTTGTCGCTGTCATCATTGCAGGGATATTTTACATTTTCAGGTGCCTCTTGGAAATTCGTAATTTTCAGAAATTCTTTAAGGATATCAGGATTGACCAATGCAGTTTCAATATCTGCATAAGAAGGTTTATCATAAGCTTTTGTGTCATACTTTACAATTCCGTCTTCTATCCGAATATCTCTTATTTTAACCGAATTCGCCTGAATTTTCACGCTGCCCATGCCGATGGGCTTTCCCATGCCGATCTTATGAGCATTTTCTTCTTTGCCGCCGATTTCCAGTACCCATAAAAGCTTATTGAGTTCTTCTTTGGAAACATCGTTAAAATACACCCGGAATGTAAACATAGCTCCTTTTTTCAACGGGCGGACATGGACATTTCGCTCGGACGATTTATCTCCGTTTCCCAAAAAAGGATTCGAATTTTTCTGATGCCAGTAAAATTTGCGTCCGCGTATTTCAGGTGTATAGCCCTTGACATCGTCCCATTTTTTGTTTTTCCAATTCCCGGCATAGTCATAATTCCACAAATCAGGGGCTTGTTCCGGTCTTTTCAGATAAAATTCCGTGGCGGACAACTTCGGCGATGCAAGTTCTTTCAGAGTCTGATGATTTTCATATTCAGGCTTTCCTGATATGAGGGCATCTGTAAACCGGACACGGGAAGCCGCTGCTTCGTTTTTGCGTGCCAGTCCGAATAAAGCACAGGCTTGGCATAACTGCTTGAGATTGTCGCAAGGCTTGAAACTGCCGATAATGTCAGTCAGTTTTTTATAAAAGACTTCTCTGCCGATGGCGGCGGGGGAGAGGTAATATTTGCCGCCGTGATTCACGAAATATATAGCTGCGCCATTTAAATAATTAAAAGCTATCTTAAAATCTTTTTGTTGCAATCTATGATTAAATTCATCTATGCCCATCTCTTTTGTGATAAATTTAGCAGTGAGATTTGATATGGATTTTATATCCAAATGGTCATACTGGCGATGCGCTTCTGTTTTATTAACAGATGTTCTATAGAGAAATATATTCTCAATTAATCCATTTAACATTTCAGGAACAAAATTCTGATCTAATCTTTTCTCAATAATTTCATTAGATTTTCTGTCAGAATGAAGGATAAAAACAGATTCATAATTTTTATTTTCATTGTATTCTCCTATATGCAACAGTCCCTTTCTTAAATCTTTTTCCCATTTTCGGGATATCTTTATTACCTTAAAACTTTTATAGTTAATCCTTACAAAAACAGACTCTCCCTCAGTATATTGTTCACCGTTGATCAATATCCTTCCATTTTCTTTCCTAATCCAGCTTTTTGGTAATCTGTATCTTCTGCATTCAACTATTTTCCATTCATTGTCTTGAAAAACCAACTGACCGGGTTTAGCCGGAGAAGTAACTCTTTTATACAATTTCTGCTCATCGTCAATGGTTGACAAACAGGAATTGGTAACTGCCTCAAACGCGGAGCGTATCATCCCCCGGATTTCGCTCCCGGGAATGACGGGTTTCGGCTCTTGGGGATTTTTAACTCCTTTCAGGTTCGTATAAGAGTAAAAATCATAGCTGTTAATTGTTTTTGCCTCGTCAAAAACATGTGAATATTTTTTACCTTCTTCATCTTCTTGAACACTGGTAGTATTCGGAATAAAAATCTGTGTCAGTGCCTCTATGGAACAGTCTATCCAGCCAGTCAGGTTTCCCTGTTTTTTTCTGTCCTCATAATTAATGATTTTATAACATTCTCTTTCAAGTGACACAAAATTATATGGATTTACAAAGGTATTTCCGCTTGTTGTATAAGTTGCCATTTTATATCTCCTCTCCGTCTTTATCCAAAAAACAGACCAGTCGGGCATCTTTAAATTGAATCAGTCCATTCTTATCATAATCATAATAATTTCTCACCCTGTATTTCAAGGGAAGTTGGTCGCAAGACACCTCAAACGGCAAATTCAATTCCATCCCTTGATTTTGTTCATAAATTGTGTTCCGGTCATTTTCAAGACTGTTGCCCCACATAAAATGATCTTCTTCATAAATTTTTTCTGTCTTATCGCCTTCATCATCTATCCGCAGCCGATATTTCAATTCCTGTTTCTGTTTCCAGATATAAAATTCCCCGTTTATAGAAAATACCCGCAGTTCTTTCAGATAATCCCGCGTTAATTCTTCTTTCCGTTCAATGCGGATTTCTCTGTTTTCGATTATTCCAATCTGAATTTCATGATGTTTATACACCAGCAGGTAAATTTTGCCAACCAATCTTTCCGCTATTTCAAGAATAAAACCGGATAGCTCTGTGTTGACAACGTCTGCTTCTGAAAAGGATAATATCGCATCGTCATTCATTATGCTGCTCCTGTAATCTGTTTGCCAAAGCTTTCAGACAATCGCCCTCACTTTCAATCATATCGGATTGAATACTTATTTTTTGAGCTTTTAAAATCCCTCTGCCGACATTCGCATCGCCGCCCACCGGCTGAATGCCGTTTCCCATATCTTTAAGTGCGAGAAGCATCAAGCCGATCTCCCATTTTTCAGGTTTTTTTATTGCAATATCCAATTTCACTTTTCCGCCATAATGCGGCATTTCATCAAACAGCGCAGAATCCACAACCCCGCCGGTAAAACGATCTGTTTTGTTGCGGGTATAAGTCAGCGGTTCTCCTCTCTCAATAAGCGATTCTTTGATGATAATTTTTGAAGCCTTTGCCCTTGCATCTTTATTTTTTTTATCCTCATTCACATAACCGAATAAATCTTCTGTCAGTTTCTCAAATTGCTCACTCTTATTCAATTGTTTCAAAATATGGTAAATGGCATGACGAATCGCTCCGTTCCATGATGTTCCGGGAATAACAGCTTTTTCATTTGAGGACAACTGCGTTGTATCCGGCTCATCCGGGGAAGCACTGTAATGGCGTATCAGAACGGAATAGGGAATTTCAAATTCCGCGCTGATTTCAGCAATATTGTCGGGTTCTTTTGGCTGAAATACGCTTTTTGCCAGAGAAGATATGTTTTCAGTTCCTTCAAATTTATCCCATGTAAAATCAATCCATTTCTGAACATCATCAAGTTCGGACATATTCAGACACAGCACTTTTTCATCACACAGCCGCACGCTCCCGAACCCCCGGCGGGTTTTTGCGCCAAAGGAGATTTTCTTTTGCTTCAAAAAACTCAGTAACCAGAACAACAGATTTTTTATCTGATCCCTTTTCTCAGCATGAAATTCTCTTACCACTATCTCAGTTTTAAAACAGAAATTCTGACCCGGTTCAAGGACTTCATAATCATATTTTGCCTGATCTTTTGCGGTTTTTGTTTCATGCCTGAGTCCTACGCCGTCTCTGATTTGTATTTTCAGTTCGCCATCCGGCAATTCGTCGTAAAATGCGTCATAAAATGAAATAAGGCTCTGAGTGGAATCTTTCTCTTTTTTTCCAAAAACAGTTTCAACAAGTTCCTTATCCGCTCTTTCATCAAGATAATGCCGCACAGCCCCGGCAATAGCTGTTCCGGGGATAAACGGCTTGCCGTCCCAGTCCCGGATCAGATCAATATCCGTATTTTCATCCTGACCGCTGCCGATAAGCAGCGGAGAAATCAGTTCGAGATTTCCTTTGATGTAAATCCGTTCTGTAATTTTATCTTTTATGCTGTCTTTTTGCACTGTTATCCGCCTTTCGCTTGTGCAGTCTGAGCAAAGTCAGAAGATGGATTGCATAGCTTTGGTATAATTCAAAAATACGATTTTCGTAAAAATCTTCATCCATACCGGCATTTGGAAAAATAATATCCCGGAGGGTTGATATATCTTTTGAATCTCTTAATTCTTTCAGCAGGTCAATAAATTCAGCCTCATTCACAATAAATTTGTTTTTCCCGGTCTCCTTCAAAAACAGATAAGAGGCAATCTTATCCGACTGCTTTCCTGCCCGTTCTTTGAGCCGGAGAAACTTTTCGTTCAGTTTATCAAAATCTTTTGAAGAGTTGACAAACAAAATCATCTTAGAGATAAATGAATTCGTCACAGGCGGCTTTCCTGTCTCTTCAGCTTTCTGAACTGCTTCATTTTTCAAAGCATCTTCAAGACGGCGATACAGAATATCTTGAATCAAATCTTTCGATTTCTCAAGATTATCCGGTATAGAAATATCCTGCCTGTTATCATCAGACAGTACAGTTTTATCCTGCCCGTGCCAGTTTACTTTGATTCTTCCGAATCCCTCTTCAGTTCGGATTCCGAAGGAATGATTTTCAAGAGATAAAACATCAGCCAGATCATTTCCGTTGTTTTTGCATACGATCACGCTTCCGGCAGCCAGCGCCGGGGTCTGAATTTTTGGCATATTCCATACACCGGAGTATCCGCCGATCTGTTTGAATTTTAAAAAAGACCTTTTAATCTCAATCTTTTCTTTGTCGGCTTTTAACTCTTCGGCAATTTCATCTTTCAAAATTTTCGGATCCGGCGTAACAAAGCCGTCTTCATTCCGCAGAATCATATCGGATACCAAGGTAAAAACAACTGGTTCGCCCTGTTTCCATTCATCGCTGTATGAACCATCCGGTTTTTCTATGCTGATTTCCTCAACTTCACATCTGCCGTATTGAGCAGTTTTCGATTTACCGAAACAGAAAGTTTTCCTTTTGTTGATAATCTCATTCATCACTTTGATATATTTGCATTTTCCTGTGATATGGGAGATAAAATGCTGGCTCGGTTTTATTACCGTGAATTGAAAAAATTTCCCGTCTCCCTCTTTTGCGTGTCCGAATTTTCTGTCCTTCGGACGCTGATGATGATATGCGACTTCGCTGAATAAAGACTGAGTGCTGACTTCACCACGATTAATACGGACGAATTTTTTCTCGTTCCCGAGCCCTGGCTTGGGAACGCTGATACTGCCTTCTTTTCCTTTCACTATTTCATCAAAGTCAAATTCATTCGCCATATCAAAACATCTTTCCCTGTTTTTCTCTTTGACAATGGAAACCGGACATGGATAGCAGGGTTCTTTACCTGATTTGTCCGCAGGATAGGCGTTTGAGAAGATAACATCTCCGTTTAAAAATATATTCCTGAAATCCTGATGATGATGAGCAGAGGAAAAATCCAGCCCAAAGTTTCTGATAAAAGCATTTGCCATTGTCCCGAGTATAAACGTACCCGGAATGTAATTTTCGCTGATCTGATCTTTTCCAACCTGAATCGTAACGATTAATTGTCCGATATTATGAATACTCAGGTTCAATCTGCATAAATCTTCATCCTCAAAATCTTCACCCAATTTTGATTCGCCTGCATTTTGAGTATGATCTGACTTATCTATCGTCAAATCAAGTTCGCCCATGCCGCGTGTCCGGGAAATTCCGAATTTGCGGGTTACTTTGCAGATGGTTTCAATATCCGATTGCCACTCCGGAGGATATTCCGTATCAAAATAGAAAACGAGACCTTTTTTCAAAACTCGGAATGTTCTCAATGTGTCTTTTTCTGCAACGCCTTTTTCATCATCAATGCTTGTTTGAGAACGGGCATAAGTATAAAAACTCAGAACAGTTTCACGATTGAAGATACGGGATAAATCCTCATCTGTTTGACAAAACTGCAACAATTCTCTTTGCTCAGAATAGTTTTCCGGATATCCGTCTGAGATTTTAAATTCTGTTCCTATTTTATCCCCTCCGAAACCGAATATTTCATCTGTTCTGCCATGTGCAAAGATATTGACATCTTCCAAATCTCTTGCGGATTCCCGCAAAATTCCTTTGATTCTTTTTGCCGGGATTATCGGCAACCCAAATTCGTCATGGCTGATATCCGTATCTACAAGCCCCGCTGTTCCATAGCCGCAACCGGGAATCGCATCTGACCGTAATTCCAACTTAATTCTCATGGCTTGCATCCTCCGCTTTCGGGAGTTGTTCATAAAAATCCAGTAATTCCAGAACATCAAAATACGGCGTTTGCTCGTCTCTGTAAAGATCAGAACTCCCGAAGCATTCAGGCAGCTTGAAGTCACGGCTTTTACATTCCCGAATATAGGCTTGAGCATCATTGGATGATTTGGTCATTTCGCTTTCCAATTTTTTCAGGCGTGATCGGTTCCAAGATTTCCAAATGATGTTACCATCATCATCTTTTTCATCTTTGGTAAATTTTTCATAAATCTTTTCCAATTCCTTCCACTGACAGTCGCCATTAACATCCCCTGTAACACACCACGGACGCCAAAGCAAGTTATATTGTTGATAACGCATTTCAGGGTGTTCGGTATCATCAGGATACGTCAATTCTTTTACTTGCTTCATTCCCGGAACCTGATAGAATTTATCCCGTATTTCATTCAGGCTGTTCGTAATGCCGGTTTGAACAATATGAAAATCAAGCCAGTTGCCGATTTCTTCAACACCGTTAATCTTTGCAAGTGTCTTTCCCTTCATTTTGGCAGAGTTGCAAAGTTCTTCTGCCAACTGATATGCCCGGTAAAATGGAAAATGAGATTTGACAATGGCAACACCCGCACACGCAGAAAGTTGTATCTTTTTTCCGTTTATATGGATTTCCGAATTCTTATGTAAGTCTGTGAGAAATTCTTTCGCCAAGATAATTCCGATTTTTCCGTTACAGACAAAGGTGACATCGTCGCCGCTTCGTACAATCGGGCGTATAGGGAGAAGTAATTTTCGGCTAAAAACAGGCTTTATTTTTTTACGAAACTTTTCATCTTTTAATGCGTCCGCCAACTTCTGAACGACAAGCTTCATTGCAAGGTGATATTTTTCATCAACCTGTTTTGAAAAATCCCGCATCGTTTTTACAGATCGCTGATAGTCGGATGTCCCGAAGTCATCCAGCATTTTTCCCATATTGTTTCCGTCAATGTGGACAACCGCAATATAGTTTTCTCCGACTTTTTGCCCTAAGTCGTCAAATTCGAGGGGAAACTCATAATCTGTGGCATTGGGCAGCAAATCATCAAAATATCCGCTCTCATTTTCCAGTGCTTTTCTTTTAAAATCAGCAGATTCGGAAATATACTTTTTTGTATTGTCCTCTTCTGTTTCAAACATTGCAGGCAGTCCGTCCGTATTCCCCTCCCGTGTGATGCCGATTCCCAAAAGCAGGCTTGTATGAATCATCTCATATTTGTTGATTTTCAATTGGATAGTCAATTTTTCTCTGTCTTTCAGAAAATTTTCACATTCTGTATCCAGATACGCTGCTGCAAATTTCAGAGTTCCGCCTGTTTTTTCTGAAAGTTCAAAAGACAATCTTTTGGTAACATTGATTGCGGTTTCTCTGTTCTGATAAATCAACATTGCATTGCCGCCGCCAGTGTAAATCACCTCTGTCTGAATTTCAGGGTCGGAGCATATCTGAAAGTCTGAATAGTCATTCCAATCTGTCAGGTATTTGGTACAGGACTCCTTAATCGCTTTGTTTAAATACTCTTCAAAAACCTTCTGAACAATTAACGAAGCTCCGACATTCTCCTTTACCTTATTGGAAGCAAAGATAAACTCCTGTATCCCGGTAATGTCATACATCGCGATGGTTTTCATTATTCGACTCCCATAATGATGTTCTTCAATCTTTGGGTCAAATGCCGGTTGCCCTGACATTCCCCATGAAGTTCGTCAATTCCGATCAGTCGGCAGTTTCGGGCTGCGTCAAATTGTGCCAGATCCTTTTGCAGTTCTTCCAGATCATTTTTTTCCCAGCCCTTTTCAGATCTGTTATACATCAGGCTGATAACAATCGCTTTAGCATGTTCGCCGCCCAATTGTTCTGCTCTGTAGATGGCTTCAAATGCTTTTTCTTTTACGATTTTTATCCCATCGTATGTGGTGCAGGAAACAAGAAACAGCTTATACCCCCGAATCGCAATGACATCAAGTTCAGTATCTCTTTGGTTATAATTCGCCCGGACATTTTTTCTTATTTCATGCAGATTGGAAGATTTCTTCAATTTGATCAAGGTATTCAGAACAAAATCTTCCAGCCAGCCGCCTTCTTTAAAGAATTTGATGAAAGACAGATTCGGACATTGAATGATGTTTTTTCTCTTTTCAAAATCTTCAATCAGATAAGAAAAAAAAGTCTTTGTTTTTGCCATAATCTCATTTAATTTATCCGAATTTTTTTCAAGATATTTTTCCTTTTCTTCATCGGTTCTTCCTTTTAATGAGATGTCTATTCTCATCAATTCTTGATGAATCGCTTTTTCTCTTTTGTTATCCTTAGTTTTTTTTATTGATTCTTCTATTGCCTCTTTTGCAAACTGATCTGTTATTTCCAAAGAAAAACAAGAAATTTCCTGGCCCGGATTATCTTCATCTGTTTTCATGCCATGCAAATCAAGTATGGTCTTCATATCAGGTTTCACATGATCCAGCAAATCCCCGTCAAGCGGATAATCCGGTTTCTCCCTCAGAACAATTTTATGATTTTTGGGATCAATATCTGAAAGAATCACTTTGATTTTATCCTTTTTCCTATCTTTGCCAATCCACCCGCTGACGGCAATATGGGCGTACAAAGACATGGGTTTGGTGCCGCCGGTGTAATTCAGGTGGATGGTGCTTATCAAGCCTGCTTTGGCAATCAGGTCCAATTTATCCTGAATCCCTTTGACAATAACAGCCGGTTCTCTTTCATCCCTTTTCAGATCGACATATTCGGGCTGAATCCCCAATTTATTGCTGATCCGTTTTGCAAATTTTTCAGTATCGTCAGAGTAAACCAGAATGGTTTTATCCGGCTCAGGCAATACATCTTTCTCTGCTCTTTCCTTTTTTATCAAATAGTTACCTACGATATAATTGGGCAGCGGATTGCTGCCGATGAGTAAAATCAGAATATTCATTTTTGTTCTCCTCGTTCTGAAAAAACAGACATTTTCGGAAATAAGCGGTGAATCTTCCGCAAAGGCGCAGAGACCGCCGAGCCGCGGGAAATTGAAAGCCGGACTGTATTTCCGTCTTTCTTCCTTTGCGCTCTTTGCGTCCTTTGCGAGAACCTTTTTTATTTCCGATAAAGTCTAATCTGTACAATTTCTCTGATTATAGATATTATTACATCGTTTGTCTATAGATTCTAACAAAAAACCTTGCTTATCGAATGGGAAATCCTCCGCGTTCTTCAATCTTTTCGTCAATCTCCTGCATGATGCGGATCGTCTCGTTCTTGTAATCAGTTTTTATTCTTAACCCCCCTTTTATTTATAAACATCCCCTCGATTGTCTGCCTTGTAAAGATAAATCAAAAGCTGTTCCTGAATTATTGTGTATAAAAAACGATAAGTTCTGATTCGGAGGCGGTATTTGTTATGAGAATCTTTCAATTTTTTGATATCCAGAGTGTTTTGATACGGATTCTCCTGCAATTTTATCAATGCCTCGGCAATCGCTTTCTTTTCCTTTGGAGAGCGGGAATTTATAAATTGGGCGACCTGCTTTCTGAGTTTCAGTTTATACATCAGCCGATTCCCCTGACAGCCACGATAATTTCAATTCATCGAAATCAACGGTCTCGCCCTGTTCCAGTTCTTTCATGGCTTCGATATAAGCCTGATGATCTTCCTGTGTTTCAATGAATTCTGATTCTGTTTCAATGATATGGACAGGTTGTATCTGGCGCAGTTTCTCAACTATTTCGGAAAATTCTTTTTCAGAGAGCAGCACCTGATTTTTTCCGTTTCGGATCGCATGAATAACAAACATATTTCCTCCTCCTGACTCGCATTTTTATCCGGGTATGCCGTCCTTTTTGTACGCCGAATCTACTGAATCGGAAACCCGCCCTGCGCTTCGATTGTCTCATCAATCTCCTGCATGATGCGGATCGTCTCGTTCAGTGCGACTACAATCCTGTGATAATGTCGAATATCTTCAGGATTTAAAGTTCTGCCTTTCCGATCTTTCAGCCATTTCTGAGCAGGCTGATAACCGCCGATGTAAAATTCCCATGCAATTTGCGGCACTTTGTCAAAATACTGATCTTCGTTGATATGTACTTTGCCGGATTCATATCGGATTTTAACGACCAGATTGCTTCCGGCTTTCGGGTAGGTGGTGATGAACTGTGCTGTTTTCGGATGTTCAAGCAGATGAAACAGGCGCAGTTCACTGCCGAATTTTACTAATTGCCAAAAAATTTGTGCATCTTCGGGATATGGCACGCGCGGGAAGTCAATTTTGAGAAATTCTTTGTATTTTTCACGGTATGACGGACAATGCAGCACGGCATAAATATAATCCAGAATGTCAATCGGGGCAAATGTGCCTGCGGATGTTGAGCTTGTCGAAACATCTTTTTCATCGGTGAATTTCAAACCGAGTTTATCGGCAATTTTCTGAACGATTTCTTTGTTCAGGTTCGGCTTTCGATTGGTGTTTTGATCTTTACTCGTCAGCCCTGTGATTTCTGGGTAGAGGTAGAGTGGAAAAACGTATGTAGTTTCTTTTGTTTGTAATGAAACTGCACACATATCAATTAAATTGTTTGAAATTAATACATGCTGAAAATCAAATGTTGATTGTTGCCTACAAGACAGCAACGATAAATTTTCGCCTTTGAGGAGGTGTTGCATTAAACCTTTTCTTGAATCTCCCCTAGGAATCATTTTAGAAATTTTAGATAACGGATAAAATGTATATCTGTTATCAAAGGGTCTATACAATACCTTCCTTATTTCAGAATCATCATATTCTAAAAAGTTAGACGTTTGTTCCTCAAAAATCCAATCTTGAGTTTCATTAAAATCGTATTTTTCAAAAATATCCTCTTTTTTTAATTTTTGCATGTCGATAATCATGTTCTTAACACTCTCTTTTGTGAAATGTTTTTTTACTAAGAGATTGTCCTTTCTGAATTTTATCCCACTTCCTTGTTCTATAAATAGTTCATTGACTTTAAAATATAAATTATAGCCAAATTCTTCGCTGAAATCTTTTTCAACAAAAAAGAAATTTGGTTCTTTTACTTTAAGTTCAGTCCATTTTATACTTTTCAATGAACTATTATGTAAAAATTTATATTTGCTTTCTCTTTTTCCTTGTAAATCAAAATGAAAAACTTCACCCAATTTATTTTTGTTTTTCTTGCCTTCTTTTACAAAAAGATTGATGCTTACGCCCTGCATAATATCAAACACATTTTCATCCTTGCTGCCATCCGGTGCGGATTCTTTCTTTTTGGCATTGCCATGCAGGTCTGAAATATACGATTTATCAAAACTTTCCAACAAATATCTCCGCATTTGACGGTGAATAATGCCATCAATAAAGCTATTGTTGGAAATGTAGCCTAAAATACCTTCTCCATTTTTATCAATAAGATGCTGTCCGAAACGGATAAACTTGATATAATCATCAGAAAGTGGCTGTATGTTTCTTTCGTTCAAATCCTTTTTGTAATCAGCCGTCAATTTTTCTATCCATAGACTTTTATTGCTGCTGCTTACCGAATACGGCGGATTTCCGATCACCACCGTAAACGGAACGCTTTGCTTTATCTGATTTGCCGCTTTTGCCTCATGCGCCAGCGCTGGCGAAAACGCTTCGAGATAATCCGGCAGCGTGTCTTTTGCCGGTTCAAGGCTGTTAGTCAGATAAATTCGGATAACCTCATCCTCTCTCATTTTGAACTGATAGCCCGTCTCAATGAGTTTGAGCGCAA
>DYRK01000647.1 GCA_020718785.1 Desulfatirhabdium butyrativorans
GTCAATCCGCAGGGAGCGGTTCGGAAGTTCTCCCGAAATGCTCGCTTGGGATTGATAAATCCCAAGCATTTTCTGCGGATTTGTCAATCCGCAGGGAGCGGTTCGGAAGTTCTCCCGAAATGCTCGCTTGGGATTGATAAATCCCAAGCATTTTCTGCGGATTTGTCAATCCGCAGGGAGCGGTCAGGGGCATTTTCCGATCTGCTGAAATTGCCGTAAAACGATTTTACAAACTACATGCAAAAATTTTATTTTTGCACTCCGGAATTTCAATATTATGAAAGTCAATTTAGTCAGCCTCGGATGTGTGCGGAATCTTGTGGACAGCGAACTCATGCTGGGCAGGCTCACAGAAGCCGGATGGACGGTCACGGATGATCCAGCCCAGGCAGATGTCATTGTTGTAAATACCTGCAGTTTTATCACCGATGCCGCGAATGAGGCGATTGACACGATTCTCGAACTGGCAAAATTCAAACAAAACGGAATCTGCCGTGCGCTGATTGTTGCCGGATGCCTTCCCGAAAGATTCCGGGAAAATATTGCCGAGGCAATGCCTGAAGCTGATATGTTTTTGGGAACCGGCGCGTTTGACCGGATTGCCGAAGTTGCGGACAGCGTTCTGAAATCCGGAATTCCGAAATCGAAATGCCTGCTTCCGGATCCGAATTCAATCTCTCTGTCGGACGGACCGAGAATCCGGGACTGTTCCCATAGCGCATATATCAAAGTAGCGGAAGGATGCAGCCATCAGTGTACTTATTGCATTATCCCGAAACTCAGAGGAAAACAGAGAAGCCGTGATCCGAAAAAAATTCTGGCAGAAGCGCGGGCATTAGCCCGGGCAGGAGTCAAAGAACTGATACCGGTTGCTCAGGATACTACGAATTACGGAAAAGACCTGAACCCCTGTGCCGATCTCGGCAGTCTGCTCTCGGAAATGTCTGCTCTGTCCGATGACTTATGGATACGATTTCTGTACGGTCATCCGGAAAGTATTAGCGACAGCCTTATCAGAACCGTTGCCGCGCATCCGAATATCTGCCCTTATTTCGATATTCCGATTCAACATGCTGCAAATAAGATATTGAAGCGGATGGGGAGGCAATATTCGCAGGAAGATTTGCAGAGACTGTTTGACAATATCCGGGCGATTATTCCCGATGCCTGTCTGCGAACCACTGTGATTGTCGGGTTTCCGGGAGAAACAGAAAAAGAATTCAACTCGCTGTTACGCTTTATCAGCGATATCCGTTTCGATCATCTGGGGGTATTTATGTATTCTGACGCTGATGATATTCCTTCCCACAGACTTTCAGGCAATGTTTCGAAAAAAACAGCAACGGAACGCTATGACCGGATAATGTCTCGTCAATTGCAAATCTCCGCGGAGAACAATCAGCGGTATTTGGGCAAAAGGCTTAAAGTGCTGGCAGAGGAAAAGCCTGAAGACAATCTGTTTATCGGACGGACGGTTTTTCAGGCTCCGGAGGTTGACGGCATTACTTATATTCATTCAAAAGATATGGAGATCGGCAAGTTTGCCGATGTACTCATTACAGATACCCTCGAATATGATCTTATCGGAGATGCAGTATGAGTGATCTGAAACATAAAATTCTTGACACGGTGAAAAAAGACCTTGCAGAGATTGAGACATCGCTGCGCGGGAATCTGAGTCCCAATTTTGATCTGATCGCTCAGGTCGCAGGTCATATTATGTTCAGCGGCGGAAAAAGATTGAGACCTTTGCTGGCCGTGCTTTGTGCAAAACTCTGCGGTTATAGGGGAACTTATGACAAGAATTTTTCGACGATTTTCGAATACCTTCATGCCGCCTCTCTCCTGCATGACGATATTGTTGACGGCGCAAGTCTTCGCAGAGGCAGACCTGTTGCCAATTCGATATGGGGCAACACGGCTGCGGTGCTGGTGGGAGATTTTCTTCTGGCACGTTCTCTTTCAATTGCAACGGAAACCGGGTCTATGAAAATTATTCGGACCATTGCGGAAGTCACAGAGAAAATGTCTCAGGGAGAAATTCATCAGCTCATAAAAAAAGGCGATCCGAACCTGTCCGAAGAAGAATATATGGAAATCATCGAGCGCAAGACTGCGGTGCTGATTCAGGGCGCATGTCGTACCGGCGCCTTGATTGCAGAGGCTTCGAACCGTGAAGCAGATGCTTTGTCGGATTACGGTCTGAATATAGGTATTGCTTTTCAGATGGCCGATGATTTGCTGGATTATACTTCGGATGTCGCGGCTCTGGGGAAAGATGTAGGCTCGGATCTGAGAGAAGGGAAAATGACTCTGCCGCTGATTTATGCGCTGAAAACGGCTGATGCCGGAGAGCGTGCATACATGAAAAAAATAATAGCGGATCAGAATTTCTCGGTTCAGGACTTCAAAACATTGACAGAGAGAATAGAAGCCCGCGACGGGATTTCCTACACAAAAGAAAAAGCCGCTATATATGTCGGAAGAGCCAAAACAGCACTTTCTGTGTTTCAGGATTCGGATATAAAATCGCTTCTTCTGAATGTTGCCGACTATGCTTTGGACAGAAAAGCCTGATGTTGCTTTTTTAAGATTCGGCGGGTCAGACATTTCTGTCTGACCTTTATCATGAACAGGCAAAAATGCCTGTTCTGCCGCAAAAAAATTATAAGTCTTTAAGGTCGCCCGCTTAATAGAATGATATGAAGTTATTCTCAGACTCACAGCTTTTCAAAGAAGACAATCTTCTGAAACTGTTTGAAAATATTCATGACTATATCTATGCCAATGACGGACTTTCCTCACAGCAGACGCTGGAAGAAATCATCAAAATTCTGTTTATCAAATTATTTGATGAAAATTCGGGTTCTAATAAATTCGGAATTTCCGGAGAAGATGGGATTGCAGATTTGTTCGGACAAACCAAAGAGGCATATCATGACCTGTTTGACCCTGATGACCGTATCCGTCTTTCTTATGCTGCTTTGGGCTTTATTGTCAATAAGTTACAAAATATCTCGCTTCTCGGTTCTTCGCAGGATGCAAAAGGATTGGCGTTTCAGAAATTTTTATCTCATGGTGAAAAAGAGGGCAGAGGACAGTTTTTTACTCCCGAACCGGTGATGAAGTTCTGCGTGGAGATGATACAGCCGCAACCGTATGAAACGATTATTGATCCTGCATGCGGCACCGGCGGTTTTCTGATAGCGGCATTGGACTATCTCAAAAGCAATTTTGTCGAAGCAGATACGGAAAAGATAATTTCAAAGAATCTCTACGGTTCGGATATA
>DYRK01000648.1:0-124 GCA_020718785.1 Desulfatirhabdium butyrativorans
AAAAATGCCTGTTCTGCCGCAAAAAAATTATAAGTCTTTAAGGTCGCTCGCTTATTTTCCTGATTAATTGGCGTTTAATAAGATTCGGTGGGTCAGACATTTCTGTCTGACCTTTATCATGAAC
>DYRK01000648.1:224-3290 GCA_020718785.1 Desulfatirhabdium butyrativorans
AGGCAGTCTGACCTTTATCATGAACAGGCAGTCTGACCTTTATCATGAACAGGCAGTCTGACCTTTATCATGAACAGGCAAAACAGGCAAAAATGCCTGTTCTACCGCAAAAAAATTATAAGTCTTTAAGGTCGCTCGCTTATTTTCCTGATTAATTGGCGTTTATCAGCGTCCATTAGCGGTTAAAAATTATCCAATTTGAAAGTCAGCCATGCACGAGCATACAGAAAAAAAATTTAAAATCCTGATTGTGGACGATGTTCCCAAAAACATTCAGGTTGCGGCAAATATCTTGCAGCAGGAAGGATATCAGATGGCATTTGCCCAGAACGGCAAGGCAGCGATCTCTCAGGTTCAGTCCAACCGTTTTGATCTGATTCTTCTCGATATTATGATGCCGGGTATGGACGGATTCGAAGTCTGCCGGCAATTAAGAGAAAACCCGGAAACCCGGAATATCCCGATTATTTTTCTTACAGCCAAAACAGACGCGGAAAGTATTCTGAAAGGCTTTGAAGTGGGGGCAGTGGATTATGTGACCAAGCCTTTCAACGGCAGCGAACTGTCAGCCCGGGTCAAAACTCATCTGTCATTGAAACGCGCTCAGGAAGATTTGCTTGAGGCAAACGCCACCAAAGACAAATTTTTTTCCATTATTGCCCATGATCTGAAAAACCCGTTCAACGCACTGATCGGATTGTCAAAACTCTTGCTTAACAACTATGACGGCTTCAATGATGTAAAACGGAAAGATTTTGTTCAGATGATTCACCGCTCTTCCGAACAGGGATTCAAACTGCTGGAAAATCTCCTGGACTGGTCCAGAATGCAGACCGGGAAAATGGAATGGCAGCCTCATGAAATTGATCTGAATATCTACGCGTTTGAAAATATTTCCCTGCTGAACGCCGCGGCAGAAAACAAAAATATCCGTTTATCATCACTCATTGCCAAGGACACCATGGTTTATGCCGATGCCAATATGATAAGGATGGTAATCCGGAATCTGCTGTCAAACGCTATAAAATTCACACCCGAAGGCGGAGAAGTCACAATATCTTCCCGACAGACTGACGGGTATGAGGAAGTCACAGTTTCAGATACCGGCATCGGTATGAGTGAAGAAGATATAGGAAAACTCTTCAGGATAGACGTGCATCACTCATCGCCCGGAACCGCAGATGAACAGGGAACCGGACTGGGACTGATTCTCTGCAAAGAATTTGTGGAAAAAAACGGCGGGAAAATATGGGTGAAAAGCGAGGTCGGAAAATGGAGCGAGTTTAAATTCTCGGCACCTAAGAAGGAGGTAAGAGGTCAGGGGTATCTTTTGTTGATTTCACCTCTTCCCCTGACCTCTTACCTCTGACCCCTGATTCGATAATCGAAAATTCTCCATTTTCCATCGCTGTCTGCAATGGGAGTAAGGGTTTCTGTCACATAAGTATTATTTTCAAAAGAAGTCTCGTAAGAAATAATAAAATATCTCCGGTCGCGGAAGCATTTGAAACAAGGCGCGCCCGGAAGCCCGGTTTCAGACTGCACGGTTTTGAGTTTCCGTGAGACCGCTTTTCCCAGCGTTCCCCGCATATCTGCGACAGACCGCTCCCATTCCTTCTGCCGTATGGAAGACTTCATGTATTCCGCAGCCGATTCCCAGCATTCCCTGTATTTTCCCGCATCTGCAAGCAGCAGCCAATGTTCCGAGGCTTCAATTGCCGCTGTCTGCTCCGGGTCATGACCTGCCTGTGCGGATATTCCTGCAAATACACTCAGGAGCAGAAGAATTTTGATCTTCAGTGCGTTCCCAAGCTGGGGCTTGGGAACGAGAGAATGGGGCTTGGGAACGAGAGAAACCCATCTCATAAAATTTTTTCTTCGGCACTCCTCAGTTTTTTTCTGCATCATACATTCCCTTGAGCCATTCCACCGTAGGAACCCAGACATATTCCATTGATTTTTTGCCCACAATCAGGTCAACATGACCCGCTGACGGCACTTCCACCAGATTGTTCGCGGTATGAGGCCCGATGATTTCATGGGCAAGATAGATGCTGTCCGGCGGCGCGACCACATCATTGGGACCGAAAAAAAAGAGAAAATTTTTCTTTGTCTGCCTGAGCCGGCGCAGATTCACAAGATAGTTGGTAAAAGTCCGCCGGGAATAAGGTCCGTAAGCAATAATATTGACAAATGATTTTTCCAGCATTGCCGGAATCGGCTCCACGACTTTTCCCAGAAGCGTTTTGATGGTATTCGTATAGATATTCATGGGATTGAAAAGCAGCATGGACAGCAGATTGTAACGAAGCAGATATCCGGGCAGTATTCTGATCAGACGAGTCAAAGGAACGAAGTTTTCGGAAACTGCTCCGACAAAAGACCTTTCCTCGAATCCCAGCCATTTGGAAGCAATGTTGGTATAAGGAATAATGCGGATGAATATCTGACTCAGAGAAATAGGGCTGCCGATGGCAACAACATTTTTAATCAGAGAAATATCCTGATTTTTGGAAAGATAAGAGTAAATCAGCATTCCGCCAAGACTGTAACCTATCCATGACACGGATTTTTCCCCGGAATCGTCACACACAAAGTCTATCACCAGCGGGACTTCTTCTTTTACCAATTCGGCAAAGGTGATCTTTGACGGGGCTTCATATTTTTTGAGATAATAAATGCTGTCCTTGCAATGCTTGCATACATAGCGGTTATGAGTTCTCTCCGTATAAGACGGATGATACAGATAAACGGTAAAACCTTCGGATGCCAGCAGATTGGCAAAGGAACGGTTATGATTCAGCGAGAGAATTTCCCCGCGGTCGTCAATTCTGAAGATATTGGCATTGGTCGCAATTCCGGGAGCCATTATGACACTGCCCCGCTTTGGAATATCCGGAGAGACCGAGTAAATTTTCTTGATAAAAAGTTCTTTTCCCTTGTTTCGGGCAAACAGGTTGTCTGCCTTCAGAAAATAAGGGGGACAGGGATCGCTGTGATCCGGGAGTGTATTTTTTTTGGAAAGTAAAGACATCATTTTTCGCTGCTGTTTTCTCCTTTGAACAT
>DYRK01000649.1 GCA_020718785.1 Desulfatirhabdium butyrativorans
GCCTGTTCAGGGAACTGCCTCTGACCCTTGACGATTTTCTGGAACCCGAGGAAGGGGATGTGTATATGCAGGGAAATCTGCACGAAGAGGATGTTGACAGGCTGAAAAGTATTTTCCGTTTTTATCTCAGAGACAGAAAAAACATAACTGTCTATTGTGATATGAAAATCATATGGGGTATCGAAGGACTGAATAACCCTGCCCCGGATATCAGTGTGCTTGAAAATGTGAGGAATCCGAAAGAACCGAGAAACTCATTTTACGTCCCTGAAGAAGGAACAAAACCGTTTTTCGTTCTGGAAGTCGTGTCGCCGAGATACCGGGATGCGGATACAGACAAAAAGCCTGACATATACAGGAGAGCAGGCGTGTCCGAATATGTCATAGCGGACCCGGGGCTGGAAGGCGGCAGAATTTCCTACACGGTCAGCGGCTACAGACTTATAGGCAGCAGATATGTCAGAATGAAACCGGACAAGCACGGCAGAATCAGGAGTCTGACCGCCGACGTTCTGATCGGGCCTGCGGACTCAGGCGCCAGGCTCGCTGTTTATGATGCTGTAACCGGCTACGAAATTCTGTCTGATGAGGAACGCGCCGACCAGGAAAAAATACGCGCCGAACATGCTGAAAACCGGGCTGAACATGCTGAAAACCGGGCTGAACAGGAAAAAGCCCGCGCCGAACAGGAAAAAGCCCGCGCCGAACGTCTTGCCGCAAAACTCAGGGAACTGGGCATTTCTCCTGAAACCTTATAAGAGCGTTCCCAAAGGAGAGCAGATTATCCTGAGTGCGTTGAATGAGGAAACTTTTTTCCTCGTTCCCAAGCCCCGGCTTGGGAACGAGAAAAAGGAGGAGGAGTGCTGAAATGCCGATTTTTATAAGATAACCCAACTTGCTACCTATAAACCTTAAAACAGCGGAAAATCGGAGCGGTCGCGAAAACTTCCGTTTTTTCACTTCTGATAATTTCAGGTACTTTGCTATAGGTAGCAAGTTGGGTTAAGATAGGTTCAGCATGTGTCAAAATTTCATTTTTTTTCCCCGTTCCCAAGCCCCGGCTTGGGAACGAGAAAAGTCGGTAGGTCAGACAGGAATGTCTGACCTACCGGATTTTTTTTCCCGACTGCGTAACTCGTAATTGAGATTAAATGGACAGGTCAGTGACCGGCAACAGATTATCAGGGACATAACAGATGAAAATATTCAGATTAGATATTAATAAAAAAATCAATGTGTTGATTATCATAGGACTGCTGCTGTCAGGCGGACTTGCCATCGGGATGTCGGTTTCTTCTTTAAAAAAAATGGGCCGTCAGGAGATATCCGCGTTTAAGACCGAGATAATGGCTGTGAAAAAACAGACCCTGAAAAATCTGGTGCAGAATGCCTATATTGTTATCGAGAGCAATTACAAGGATGCGCGTGATCCGGAACGGCTGGCTCGGACCTGTCGGGAAAAGCTGAAAAATATTGCAGAAGTTGCTCACGGGGCTGTGGAATCCGCTTATAAAACAGATGGGCTGACAGAACCTCAGCGGAAAAAGACCGCAATCGCGGCGGTAAAAACTATGAGATATAACGACACAAACGATTATCTCTGGATTACGGACATGACTCCGGTCATGGTGATGCATCCTGTCAATCCCGAAATCGTCGGAAAGGACCTGTCCGATTTCCGGGACCCGGACGGAAAAAAAGTCTTTGCAGAAATGGTCAAAGTGTGCAGAAGCGACGGAGAGGGTACCGTGGATTATTTATGGACCAAACCCGGCGAAACTGTCCCCAGGCACAAATTGGCATTCGTCAAACACTTCAAACCCTGGGACTGGGTGATCGGCACGGGTATCTGGTTAGAAACTGCGGAAGATGCGGTCAGGGAAAATACGCGCGCAATTATCAGCACCCTGCGCTACGGCAATGACAGCACAGATTATTTTTATATTTTCAGTATGGATACCAAAAAAGTGATACAGCATCCCAATCCCGACCTTATCGGAACCGATATCGATGATCCGGTGTTTACGGACCCCGACGGCAAGCATATTCTGCTGGAACAATTTGAAATCGCCCGGAAACAGGGTGAAGGTTTCTCGGAATACAAATGGCCCAGACCGGGGAAGACTCTGCCGGTATCCAAGCTGACTTTCTTCAAATTGTTCAAAGAATGGAACTGGGTGGTCTGCACAGGCGTTTACACGGATGATATGGAGAATTCCGCGGCTTTGAAAGAAAAAGAGGTGGAACAGACGGTTTCATCCCAGATCACCCGGTTTGCAACGGTTATGACGGCTGTCATTATCTTCTATATGCTGATGAGTTTCGCCCTTATCTCAAAGCGGATCGTGGCTCCGATCCGAAGCGTAATCGAGATGCTCAAAGATATTGCCAAAGGGGAAGGAGACCTGACGCGGCGCATTGTGATGCGTTCCGCGGACGAGACCGGACAATTAGCCGCGTGGTTCAACATATTTATGGACAAACTCAGGGATATTGTAATACGGGTGACCGAAGAAGTCCTGAGAGTCAATACCTCGTCGGTACGGCTCTCCGCTATTTCCGACGACATGGCTGCCAAAGCTGATGAAATGCAGACCCGTGCAGACAATGCGGCTAATGGCATCGAGCAGACCGCAGCCAATATCCGGGATATGGCTGCCGCGGCAGAGCAGGTCAGCGCGCAGATATCTTCTCTTGCATCGGCTTCCGAATATTTTTTCCGGAAAATGAAAGATATCAAAGCGGCAACCGGGACCGTATCCGACAACATTCAGGTGGTCGCGGCAGCTACCGGGCAGATTTCAGGTTCTGTCAATTCTGTGGCGGTTTCCATTGAAGAAATGTATGCCAGCTTAAATGAAGTGGCAAAAAGCTCGGGCAGAGCCGCGAATATGACTGCCGAGGCATCTGAAAAAGCAGCACAGACTTCCGGGATTGTCAATGTTCTGGGGGAAGCGGCAAAAGAAATCGGCGAAGTGGTTGACCTGATTAACGGCATTGCCTCCCAGACCAATCTGCTTGCTCTGAATGCCACCATCGAGGCGGCAGGCGCGGGTGAAGCCGGAAAAGGCTTTGCTGTTGTGGCAAACGAGGTCAAGGAACTGGCACGTCAGACCGCGAGAGCCACCGAAGTGATACGTGGAAAAGTCAAAACCATGCAGAGCAATACCGCGGCAGCGGTCAGGGCAATCGAAATTATTGTGACAGTTATCGGCGAGATCAATTCCATCATGGGAACTATTGCATCGGCAGTCGAGGAACAGACTGCATCCACCAATG
>DYRK01000650.1 GCA_020718785.1 Desulfatirhabdium butyrativorans
TCATCCGCATTATTCGAACAAAAAAAAGCCCTTATCCCGTCTGAGGGAAATAAGGGCTTTTTTTGATTTTATACAGACAAAATCAATAAAAACTATTTAAAAGGCGTGGATTACATCATGCCGCCCATCCCGCCCATTCCTCCCATTCCGCCGTGTCCGCCGGCTCCGGGCATGGGGTCTGATTTTTCTTCGGGTTTGTCCGCGATCATTGCCTCGGTGGTCAGCATCAGAGAAGCAACACTTCCGGCATTCTGAAGCGCAAACCGCACCACTTTTGTGGGATCAATCACACCGGCTGCGATCAGGTCTTCGTAAGTGTTGGTTTCCGCGTTATAACCGAAAGAACCTTCGGCGTTCTTCACTTTGTCAATCACAACAGAGCCTTCGTAACCGGCATTGTTGGCAATCTGGCGCAGGGGTTCTTCGATTGCACGCATTACCACTTTCACGCCCAGATTCTGTTCGATATCAATATCTATTTTCGCCAATGCGGGCAGACAGCGTACCAGCGCGACACCGCCTCCGGGTACAATACCTTCTTCCACCGCTGCACGGGTGGCGTTCAGGGCATCTTCCACACGCGCTTTCTTTTCTTTCATCTCGGTTTCTGTTGCAGCACCCACGTTGATAACTGCCACACCGCCGATCAGTTTTGCCAGACGCTCCTGAAGTTTTTCGCGGTCATAATCAGAAGTGGTATCATCAATCTGAGCGCGGATCTGTTTGACGCGGCCCTCCAATGCGGCTCTTTCGCCTGCGCCGTCCACGATGGTGGTGTTGTCTTTGTCAATGCTGATCCGTTTGGCGCGGCCAAGGTCACCGATGCTTATACTTTCCAGCTTGATTCCCAAGTCTTCGGATACAACCTGTCCGCCGGTCAGGATGGCAATATCTTCCAGCATGGCTTTTCTTCTGTCACCGAAACCCGGAGCTTTGACTGCGGCAACATGCAGTGTGCCTCTGAGTTTGTTCACTACCAGAGTGGCAAGCGCCTCGCCGTCAACATCTTCCGCGATTATGACTAAGGGTCTGCCCATTTTGGCAATCTGCTCAAGGACAGGCAGCAGGTCTTTCATGGTGCTGATTTTCTTCTCATGAATCAGAATAAAGGGGTCTTCCAGCGAAACGGTCATTTTTTCCGGGTCTGTGACAAAATAGGGCGACAGATATCCGCGGTCGAACTGCATGCCTTCCACAACCTCAAGGGTGGTTTCCATGCTCTTGGCTTCCTCGACCGTGATTACACCTTCTTTGCCCACTTTGTTCATAGCCTCGGCAATGATGTTGCCGATGGTTTCATCATTATTCGCGGAAATAGTTCCCACCTGCGCGATTTCACGCTGATCTTTGGTGGGCTTGCTCATAAGGCGAAGTTCTTTGACAACGGTTTCCACAGCCTTGTCAATGCCGCGTTTTATGGACATGGGATTGTTGCCTGCCGCGACCAATTTCTGTCCTTCCTCATAGATTGCCCGAGCCAATACGGTGGCAGTGGTGGTTCCGTCGCCGGCCATGTCACTTGTTTTGCTGGCGACTTCCTTGACCATCTGCGCGCCCATATTCTCGAATTTGTCTTCGAGTTCGATTTCTTTGGCAACGGTCACGCCGTCTTTGGTAACTGTCGGAGACCCCCACGATTTGTCAATAACCACATTTCTGCCCTTGGGACCCAGGGTCACAACCACGGCATCGGCAAGTGTTCTTACACCGTTGAGCAATGATTCACGGGCTTTCGTACTGTATTTTATCTGTTTGGCCATGTTGATCTGTCCTCCGTCTGTGTCGGATTGAATTTGTTATTCGATGATACCGAGAATGTCGTCTTCACGCATTATCACATATTCTTCGCCTTCCACTTTCACCTCTGTTCCGGAATATTTCCCGAACAGCACCCGGTCGCCTTCCCTGACAGAAACGGGAATTCTCTTGCCGTCATCCCCCATTTTGCCGTTTCCGACAGCAACCACTTTTCCTTCAGCCGGTTTTTCTTTGGCTGTGTCAGGGATGATGATGCCGCCTTTTGTTTTTGTTTCCTCTTCAACACGTTTCACCAAAATCCGATCCTGTAACGGTCTGAGTTTCATTCTATCCTCCTTATTTCATGCCGCTGTTGTTTTCGTTTCCGAACAGATTTTTCTATCCTGAACTTAGGACAGGACAACGATATTTTCATTATGCCGGTAGGCTGTCAGAACTTTTCGAAGATTCGGCTGCTGCCGGAGATGATGTTTCCGCTGTCTTTTTCGGAGCAGAAGTATTCGCGGCGGACTTGTTCGCGTAGTCCGTCACATACCATCCGCTGCCTTTCAGATGAAAACTGCTCTGGGAAATCAGTTTATGCAGTCTCCCTGAACACTGTCTGCATGTTGTAAGCGGCGAATCAGACATTTTCTGTACAGCTTCTTCTATATTGCCGCATTTTGTGCATTCGTATTCATAAATAGGCATACCCGGCACCCCCTTAAAAAAGCTTTAAATACAAAACATTATTCACATAACAGGATATTCGCCCCGTCAGACATAAATCTGTGTCTCTTTCCGATAAGAAAAATACAGAAACCGCATTTCCATGCCTGTAATTTCTCTTTCAAAAGAAAGTCTTTGTTTCAGGCGATTATCCGATGCCCTCTCATTTGATCTGAAATATAGGAAGCGTTTTCGGCTTGTCAAGAAAAGACAGGCAGTTTTTTCAGATGACGCAGTTTCAGCCCAGTCTGTCAAAAGCAGTCCGCCATTCCTTGTAAATACAAAGCACGGTTTCCATCCCCGGAACCCGGACAGGACTGAGGATTTCATGGGTGTTTTCATGGACGCGCTTTTCCTCTGCCATTTTTTCTTCAGGAGATGCGTCGAAGTTCTGAAGAAATTTGCAGAAGCGTATCACATGAATGAGTTCGTGGGTGATAATATATAAGGTAAAAGGGAAGAGTTCTATTTCAGAGGACTGTTTCAATTTTGAAAGAATTGTGTGATCCTGAACACATATTCTGTAAAGATCGTATTTTGAAGACCTGAGATCGCGGTCCTTCCGTTTGCCCTCATAGCGGATCACCTGTGCAAAAGGACCGTGGACAATCTCATTTCCGCCGAGATCGGCCAAGGTCTTTATATCATATCTGAACCGAAGCCACTGGCTTGCCGACAATTTATAAAAGTTGCTGACAAGCTCTTCTGCCATTGCCGCGGCTTCGTTGATTATGCCGATCTGTGACGGATTGAATTTTTCCAATGTTTCCATGATGATTCGGAATCCTGACTCGTTCCCATGCTCTGCGC
>DYRK01000651.1 GCA_020718785.1 Desulfatirhabdium butyrativorans
GAAAAGGGCTGAAACTCTTTTCCTTCGGCCGGAAACTCCGTCGTTTTGCTGAGAAAGTCCGGGCACCGGCCGGAGCCGAAAATGCCGAAAAAGAAATGCGATCCTGAAAATACAGCCTCATCTTTTTCATTCAGCAGTTTCGCATGAAGAAAATACTCTCCATCCGGTTTGTTAAAAGCTATTGAAAAATTAACAGTAAGGGGACCGTCTGCTATGTTGATCTGAATCGGGATAAGTTCCGGTGTTACAGACACATCATCTGCTGAACAAGGTATTACTTCCGTAACCGCCTCAATTGCAAATTTTACCTTGCCGGTAAAATCAGAAGCGGTTTTTATCTGCAAAACTCCTGATAAGGAATTTGCAGGTTTTCCCTGCTCTCCGACATCAAACAGAATCTCATGGTATTTAATCTTTGATGATTCCGCCGCCTAACGGTGTCATAAAAACACCGAACACCATTACAAAAAACAATCCTTTCAACATTCTTTCTTTCATCTTTACCTCCTTAAATTGCCTTTCGGCTGTCCTAACGACCAAGCTAAGTGGCGGCGCTAGCCGTCCACTTGAGCGCCGGGTTAGGCGGCGGGAACTTAATGTTGAACGCCGCCTAACACCGAATTCAGCGGCAGGCGGGGTCCTACGGCAACGTGATTAATTCGAGCATAGCCTGTCCGCTGGTAGAGTAGAGCTTTCAGCCCCCTCGTCAAACCGTGCATGAAGTTTTCCCTCACACGGCTTTCCGACAGACTTCATCTTAGGCGTTCACAGGGGTTGCCGGTTTTATCAGTTTCAAAGGGTCTTTCAGTCCGTAATCTTCTGCTGAACGTCTAAATCCCCCTTCAGCATAAAATCTGCTTTTTCTCTGACTTTTCCTGGCAAAATGTCTGTAAAATTTCCGATCCATGCAGCATTGCAGATTTTTGCACGCTCTCCGGGGATAGCTTACTTCCGGTATATGGAAGTATTTCACCCATCCGTCTGTCATCATATTGACGTCCTTTACTGCTTCTTCTGTTCCGTAATGCCGGCATCCTTTAAAATACGTTCTTATTTTCTCCCGTATCTTATTCTCTGATTTCTTTGCCGGTATTATATTCCGGTACTTCCTTTTCCGATTATACAGGCTCACATCATGGCGAAACGTAAATCCGGGAAAATCAGACGATTCTTTATACGCATTTACCTCATGGCTCTTTTCTGTATTGAGTGTCAGTTCCATCCGGTTGAGAATATATTTCAATCTTTCCAAAATATATCCCGGTATGTTTTTACCCGTCAGTATAAAGTCATCAGCATATCGTATTATCCTGACTCCCGCCTGCCTGAATATTCCTCTCTCTTTATTGACTGTTTTGTCCGATAAATGCAGATAAATATTTGCTGACAGCGGAGATATGACTCCTCCCTGCGGAGTTCCTTTCTTATTCTTCTTTCCCCCATATATCCTTCTGTTTTCACAAATCGGTGTTTTCAGCCGCATCTTTATCAGATGCAGTATCTTCCTGCCGCTTACTCTCATTCCGATCAGTTTCATAAGATTATCATGAGGAATTGTATCAGAATAAGCTGTTATATCCGCATCAGAAACTTCTGCCGCTCCGTTTTTCAGGTTTTCCTTTATCACATTCACCGCATCCTGCGCGCTGCGCTTCGGTCTGAATCCGTAGGAGCTGTCTTCAGAATCCGCTTCAAATATCGGCTCTGTTACTGTCTTACATGCCGTCTGCACCACTCTGTCTTTGATGGCCGGAATTCCCGGCGGTCTCAGGTTACCGTCTGCTTTCTCTATATATACCCTCAGTGCCGGACCTGGTTTGTATGCTTCATTTCTGAGTTCTTCTGCAATTTCCTGCAAAAACTCTTCACTTCCTTTTGATTCTATTTCATTGAAACCTGTTTTGTCCGCTCCGGCACTTCCTCTATTCGCCCTTACCCTCCTGTATGATTCTCTCAGAAACCTCATTGAGCATACCTTATCATACAGCACATAAAATCGGAAATCTCTTTCCTGCCTGGCTTTCCGATACAGTTTCCGCTGAAAATCCCGTACTTTTTCCGAGTCTGTCATCTGACTTCCCGGTCTCGTTTGCAGGATTTCTGCCAATCCGAAAATACTCCTTTTCTCTGAAAACCTGTCTGAAGTAATGCCCCTCCGCTCCTGTCAGGTTCTGCTGCCTGACTGTCTTCACTGCTATGGGCATATCCGACTTCTTTATCACCTGTCTGTTACTTCGGGTTCTCCTTATAAACAGACATCAGATTTATCATAAACCTTTGGTGATAAAGACCTCCCATGTTCACACTGCTGCCGTTTGTCAACACGCCGCCGGTTGCAACTCCGACAGTCTCTGTCCGGTGCATCCTGTCATTTCTTCCCGGACAATTTCAGACTTCGCCTTACATTGAGAGGATAGCCGACTGTATTCTCAACCTGACGAAGCTAATCCGTTCACCTGCGTGTTTCGGCAAGCTCAACAACCTTACGGCCTGCTGACTGTTCCAGGAAGCTTCAGCTTATCACGTCACCGTGTAAGCTGTCCTTTTCACTTCCTGTCCGAATGACAAACTGACAGGGTTGGATTTGCTTTACTTCTGCTCACCAACCGGTAACAATGCGCCTGCATGGCGCACCAATGACTGGTTAGGTGCTTTTATATTTCTGTAATCTCAGGAATATGTTCATCTTCATATTTCTCAATGAGAATTCCCAAAATCTCCATTAATGAAGCTAACGGATGCGTTTCATCTTCTCCCACTTCATCTGTCAAACTGTCCAGCAGTTCAACAGTTTCATGATATTCCTTCTCTGTATGAGGAACATATAACATATGGGAAACAGGATGCCATAAATTTATTGTCTGCTGAATTTCAGAGACTGACATTAATTCACTCCTTCCATTTTCCTTTGCTGTATTCTTCATGCGTCAGGACAGCACGGATATAAACTTTCCGCCTGTTATAGTGAATTGCTGCAATGAGTCTGACTTTATTTCCGCCGATATTGAATACTGTAAGTTTGCCAACTTTATCAGCATTCGGAAATATCTCACGCAATTCATTGAACGAACTGAAATTATATGATTTTATCAACTTATACCAATCCTGAAGAGCAGTCTTAACTCTCGGATACTTTTCTGCAAAATCGTTAAGTCTTCTGCGTGTAATTATATGCATCTGATTATCTTTTATAGAATAGTCCGATTATTGTAATTAACACATTTTTAAGATAATCTTTTAACTCATTGAAAATTAATGAATAAAAGT
>DYRK01000652.1 GCA_020718785.1 Desulfatirhabdium butyrativorans
CAAAGCTCGGTCTATGCCATTCTGCAAGATAAACGGGGCATGATGTGGTTCGGTACATGGGACGGTCTGAACTGTTATGACGGATACCGCTTTGTCGTTTTCAAATACCATCCGCAAAATCCGCACAGTATCAGCAACAATGCGGTATGGTCCCTTTATGAAGACAGCCGCGGCATCCTTTGGGCAGGTACGGAAAACGGACTGAACCGCTTTGACAGGGAAAAAGCACGCTTTATCCGCTATGTGCATGACCCCCACAGCCCCGGAGGACTGAGGGGTAAAAAGGTAAAAAGCATTGCAGAAGACAAGGACGGAATGCTCTGGATCGGCACAGAAGATGGCGGACTCAGCAGGTTTGATCCTGAAACCGGAATGTTTCGGAATTATCAGCACGAGCCGGATAATCCTCAGAGTCTGAGCCACAATGATGTGCGCTCCGTCTGCATTGACTCGGAAGGCATAATTTGGATCGGCACTTACGGCGGGGGCTTGAACCGCTTTGACCCTCCCACGGAACGCTTTATCCAATACCGGCATGATCCGAAAAAACCTGAGAGTTTAAGCAATGATTTTGTCAGAACCGTTTATGAAGATCGGAACGGGTTCCTGTGGATCGGCACACAGGACGGAGGGCTGAACCGCTTTGACCGGAAAACACAGCAATTCACCCGCTGGCTGCCTGACCCGGACAATCCTTCCGCTCTGAGCGACAAAGATGTCTTGTCTGTTTATGAAACCCGTGCCGGAGAATTATGGATAGGGACTTACGGAGGGGGCCTGAATCAATTTGACCGGACGAATCAGCGTTTTATCAGTTATAAACAAACTCCCGGTATTCCGACAAGTCTGAATAACAACAATGTCTGGTCCCTTTATGAAGACCGTTCCGGGATTCTCTGGATCGGCACGGCAGAGGGCGGGATTAACAAAAAATACCCGAATCTCAAACCCTTCAGACACTTTCAAAATAATCCGGATGACCCGGGCAGTCTGAGCGGAAATGATGTCTGGTCATTTTGTGAAGACAGCAAAGGCATTCTGTGGGTCGGTGTGTGGGATTACGGACTCAACCGCTTTGACAGAGAAAAAGGAACATTTTCCCGCCGCATGTCTGATCCGAATGACCCGCTTGCTGTAAGCCAGAACGACATTGTCCATATTTTGGAAGATCACAGCGGAACGATGTGGATCGGCACTGCTGAAGGCGGTCTGAACCGATTTGACCCTCAGACCGGCAGTTTTACCAATTACAGACATGATCCGAAAAATCCTCACAGTATTGACCACAACAATGTCTTTACTGTTTATGAAGACCGGAACCGCACCTTGTGGATCGGTTCTTATTACGGCAAAAGTCTGAGCCGTTTTGACCGTGAAACCGAAACATTCAGAAATTATAAGAATGATCCCGGAAATCCGGACAGCTACAGAGGTTACGAGATACGGTCTCTGTTTGAAGATTCTTGCGGCAATTTCTGGGTAGCAACAGGCGGCGGCGGTCTTTGCTGTTTTGACCGTCAAAATGAAAAATTTACCTATTATACCCATGATCCGGCAAATCCGCAAAGTCTGAGCAGCAATACCTTGACAGCGATTCATGAAGACCGCTCCGGCAGATTATGGGTGGGAACCTGGGGCGGCGGTCTGAACAGATTTGACAGAGAAACCGGCATGTTCACCGCTTATCGGGAGCAGGACGGTCTGCCCAATGATTCTGTCGTGGGAATTTTGGAAGATGAAAAGGGAAATTTATGGTTAAGCACCTTTCGCGGGCTTTCCCGGTTTAATCCCGAAACAGAAACCTTTACCAATTACACACCTGAAGACGGCATACAGAGCTATGAATTCAATACCGGCGCTGCTTTCAAAAGCCGTGACGGGCAGATGTTTTTCGGGGGAACCGACGGTTTCAATGCTTTCTATCCTAATGAAATTCAGGATAATCTCTACATTCCGCCTGTTGTTCTGACAGATTTTCTGATTTTCAACAAACCCGTATCTGCCGGTGAAAAATCCGTACTCAAAAATTCTGTCGGCGAATCACAGGAGATCACGCTCTCATATAAGGATTCTGTCTTTACTTTCGAGTTTGCCGCGCTGAACTACATCTACCCTAAACAGAACCGCTACAAATACAAAATGGAGAATTTTGAGGACAAATGGAACGAAGTCGGAAGTACCCGCCGTTTTGCCACTTACACCAGCATGGATCCGGGCGGGTATGTCTTCAGAGTCATCGGCTCCAACAATGACGGTATTTGGAACGAAAAAGGCGCATCTGTCAGAATCATCATTCTGCCGCCCTGGTGGGAAACAGCATGGTTCAGAATTTCTTTGGCGGCATTTTTTATATTTATGTTTTTCGGACTTCACCGCTGGCGCGTCTATGCGATGAAACAAAGAAACATTCTGCTGAAAAAAGAGGTGGCAGAGCGCACTGACGAATTGCAGGAAAACACAGCATTATTGAAGGATATGGGGAGAACGGCAAAAATCGGGGGATGGAAATTTGATGTCGGAAGTGAAAAACAAATCTGGACAGATGAAGTTTACCGGATACATGAGGTTGATGCTGATTATGAACCCACTGTGAAAAACGGGATCGCTTTTTATGCGCCCGAATCCGTACCGATTATTGAAAAAGCAGTGCAGCGGACAATTGAATACGGCGATTCTTTTAATCTGGAACTCTCCCTGATGACTGCAAAAGGAAATCTTCTGTGGGTTCATGCCATCGGCAAGGCATATCAGGTGAACGGAAAAACGGTCAGAGTCGCCGGAACGGTTCAGGACATCACCGAGCGCAGGCAGGCTGAAGATGAACTCCGCAAAGCAAAAGAAATTGCCGAATCCGCGACCCGCGCCAAATCCGAATTTCTTGCCTCCATGAGTCATGAAATCCGCACGCCTATGAATGTCATTGTAAATATGTCACGGCTGCTGCTGGAAACGGGTCTGGATTCGGAACAGAGCAGTTATGCCAGGATGGTTGCGGAATCATCCGACATCCTGCTGTCCTTAATCAACGACATCCTCGATTTTTCCAAGATCGAAGCCGGAAAGCTCGATCTGGAAATAACAGATTTCAATCTTGCGGATGTTATCAAAGAAACGGTTAAAATAATGGGGCTTAAAGCCGATGAAAAAGGGCTTGGACTGAGTTATCTCATTGATGAGGATGTTCATCTGCATCTTGGCGGGGACCCGGCGCGGCTGCGTCAGATTCTGCTCAATCTGGTGAACAATGCAATAAAATTCACTCACA
>DYRK01000653.1 GCA_020718785.1 Desulfatirhabdium butyrativorans
GTAAAACGGCTTTGCAAGCCGTTTTATGTCTGTGTCGGCAAAAGAAACGATTTGAAAAATCGTTTTACTTTATCACGCAGAAACGATTTGAAAAATCGTTTTACAGTAAAACGGCTTTGCAAGCCGTTTGTGTATTTCCGCCGCAGAAACGATTTGGAAAATCGTTTTACGGTAAAACGGCTTTGCAAGCCGTTTTATGTCTGTGTCGGCAAAAGAAACGATTTGAAAAATCGTTTTACTCCGCTCTGCCGCGATTCTGTTTTTCTGTGATGTCCGTGAAGGTAATCACAAGGCCGTCAATCACATTGTCCATAGTCCGATAGGGCAGAATCCGGACAGCATACCAGTTGCCTGTTTTGTGCTGTACCTCAAATTCTTTGCGGATCAAAGTGTCAAGCACGGTTTTCGCATCTTCGCAGAAAGCTTCATATAAAAGATTTGAAGTGATGTCGCTGATGCTGCGGCCCATGTCCGAAGGAATCAGATTGAATATTCCGGTGGCAACAGGCGTATATTTTCGGATACACAGCCGGGCATCCAAAAACACAATTCCGATTTCTATGCTCGCAAACAGATTGTTGACATCGTTATTCACCTGAGACAGTTCATCCACCTTGCTTCTGAGTTCCGAATTTACCGTGACTAATTCCTCATTGGTTGACTGGAGTTCTTCTTTGGATGTTTGCAGTTCTTCGTTTGCGCTTTGCAGCTCCTCGTTGACCGACTGCATTTCTTCATTGGTGGAACGGAGTTCCTCATTGGAAGCCTCCAGTTCCTCCACAAAGACCTGAAGATTTTCCCGCGTCATGCGGAGTTCCTGCTGAATCGCCGCCACAGCAGGCAAATCGTTTTCAGATATTCCGTCTGTTTTCCGAACCGGCGTTTCAGGATATGCCCTGTCATCGAAAATGACTAATACAAAACCTTCGAGACCTGCCGGTTCTCTGAGCGGTCTGACTTCCAGATCAACAGCATGAACACCGGCATTGTTACACTGAAAACTCACATTCCTGCACACGGCGGACCTTCTTTCTCTCACCGCCTGCCAGATCATTTCCGCCAGTTTGTTCCGGAGACCCTCACGCGCCATTTTCATGAGATTGAAATCAGCTTTGCCCGAAGGCAGGCTCAGGTATTTTTCGGTCTGTCCAACAAAATGAAGAATTTCAAAGCTTTTTCCGTTTATCAGCACACAGGGCAGCGCATAGTCACGGACGACCAATTTTTCAAACAGACTGTGAATGTCCGCACCGGAGCAGGCTGAAGTTTCTTTTTTCCGGAACGATACCGGAAGATCGCAAAGCGGAAGTCTGACATGATCCTCTGTTTTGGCTTCATTTCCCGGTCTGCGTCTGTAAATTTTTCCCTTCACGTCAACGGCCGAAAAGAGATCGGAAGCCCCTCCGATACTTTCGGATGTCCCCAGAAACAGAATGCCGTTTTCATTCAGGCTGTAGTGAAAAAGCGAGAGCATCTTTTTTTGCAGCACGCTGTCCATGTAGATCATCAGATTTCTGCAACTGACCATATCGGTTTTGGAAAAAGGCGGGTCTTTGATGATATTGTGGACCGAAAACACAACCGATTCCCGGACAGATTTCCTGACTTTATACCCGTTGTCCTCTTTTGTAAAGAACTGTTTCAGCCGTTCCTCAGACACATCCCCGGCAATGCTGTCCGGATATTTTCCTGCACGCGCATAGCGGATGGCGTCCGGGTCTATGTCGCTGGCAAAAATCCGGATTTCAAAATGTTTTTTCAGCATTTCCATGACTTCGGCAAAGATCATTGCGATGGAATAGGCTTCTTCGCCTGTGGAACAACCCGGAACCCAGATGCGGATTTCGGATTCCGGGTTTTTATTTTCGAGCAGAGCCGGAATCACACTTTGTTTAAGCATGTCAAAGGCTTCGGGATGTCTGAAAAAGCGGGTCACGCCGATGATCAGGTCTTTGAACAGCAGTTCTGTTTCCTGCGGATTTTCCTGAATATAACGCACATAAATGCCGATGCTGTCAATCTGATGCACTGCCATGCGCCGGGCGATCCGCCGCCGGACTGTGGAGATTTTGTAATGGGAAAAATCATGTCCCGTGTGAAGACGGATCAGGACAAATATTTTCTTGATATGTTTCTGAAATCCCTCTTCATCGGAAACAATTTCCGAGGTCTGTCCCATATAAGGATGCTGCATATATTTCATCAGTTGTTCCGGCATGTTTTCCGGCGGCAGGACATAATCCGCAAGTCCCGCTGAGATTGCGCTCCGCGGCATTCCGTCATATTTGGCGGATTCCGGAGACTGAACCATCACCAGACCGCCTTTTTCTTTGACGGCTTTGACGCCCAGAGTTCCGTCTGATCCGGTTCCTGAAAGAATAATGCAGATGGCTTTTTCTTCCCGGTCTTCGGCAAGGGTTCTGAAAAAATAGTCAACAGACAGACGGAGTTCCCGCGCCGCGGGCAGTTCCATGAAACAAAGCGTGCCGTTTATAAGAGCCATGTTTCTGTCCGGCGGATTGATATAAACACATCCGGGTTCGATCTTTATGCCGTCTTGGGCTTCCATGACCTTCATGCGCGTGTGTTTTGCCAACAGGGAACTCATCAGGCTTTTGTGGGTGGGGCTTAAATGCTGAATAATAACAAAAGCCATGCGCGCATTCACGGGCATGGCTGAAAAAAATGTCTCAATCGCTTCCATGCCTCCGGCTGACGCGCCGATGCCCACAATCGGAAAGAGACCGTTCAGGGCTGAGAATTCAGCCTCTTTTTCAGAGGATACCGAAATTTGTTCTTCCATAAGCAGCTCCTTTTGATAAAAGTCTGTACTATGCTACAGGATTTTCAGAATAAACGCAATTGTTTTTCAGCGGATTGCGTGAGGACTTGGGATTTGAATCTCTGTTTCACAGGAAGATAAAAAAAGATTTGATCTTCCCGGGTGGTTGAAGTATAGAACGGGAGGATTATAGGATTTCTGTCAAAGTAGTCGGACTCCGGAGTGCTGAAATGAAATTTCAGCACATTGTCTGAATCATGATTTTCAGGATTAAAGGATTTGCAGGATTTCTGTCAAAGCAGCCGGACTCCGGAGTGCTGAAATGAAATTTTAGCACAGGATTTTCCTCGTTCCCAAGCCCCGGCTTTTATCTCGTTCCCAAGCCCCGGCTTTTATCTCGTTCCCAAGCCCCGGCTTTTATCTCGTTCCCAAGCCCCAGCTTGGGAACGCATCTGCGCCCGAAGCCCCGGCTTCG
>DYRK01000654.1 GCA_020718785.1 Desulfatirhabdium butyrativorans
TGTTCCGCGGCAAACACTTCCCTTATGTTTAACGGGATAAACGATTATGTAACTTGCGGCAACAGCGCAAACCTGCAAATTACGAGGAACCTGACCATTGAAGCATGGGTCAAGCCGACCTCCAAGAGCAGTATATGCACGATTGTCGGGAAAAAATTGGAGGGCACAGATACTGAAAAGCCCGGTTATGCGCTTTTTATCAATGAATATGGCACGAGCAATCAGAAAATCGGTTTCGAGTCTGCAACATCAAGCCCTTTGCTCACTACGACAGGTGTGATAAACTGGGACACATGGCAACATGTGGCTGTGACCGTATCAAACAATACGGTCGGAACGATCTATCTGAACGGTCAGCCTCAGACAACTGCCGGTTCTGCGGACATAAGTACCGCCAACACCGCTCAGGATATGCTGATCGGATCATTGAACAATTATTTCTATTTTTCCGGTCAGATAGATGAAGTCCGCATCTGGAATGTGGCCCGCACTCAGGCTGAAATCAGTCAGTGTAAAGACCTGAGCCTTATCGGAAACGAAAGCGGGTTAGTGGCATATTACCGGTTTGATGAAGGATCCGGAACCGCAGTAAACGATTCAGCCGGAGGGGATAACAGCGGACAATTTAGTTCAACATCGCCCGGATGGTCAGAGGACAGTGCGCCGGTCACCACCGGAACCCAGTACAGTATCACAGGCTCTGTTACGCTGCCGAGCGGAGGGGGAGCCTCGTACATTAAAATGATCGCCGACAATTTGGATACCGGCGCTCGGGTATCTGCAACGGGCGATCTCGACGGCAATTATCGAATGACAGAATTGACCTGCGGTACATGGAAGGTTCAGGTGGCTCAGATAGAGAGCATCAGCCGCTACGTCAGCTCGGATCCGATCATGGTGGTCTTTGCCGATGATACTGCCGCTACAGCCTCGAATATCAACTTTCAACTCATGGAACCGTCGGTCTCTCTGACCGTTTCGGTCTTGACCCCGGACAATCAGCCTGTTCGTGAGAGTTGTGAGGTCGAGGTGACAGATATTGAAAGCGGCCGCGTTTTTTACGATTTTACCGACAGCGGTTCGGGCTTTTATATTGCACTGCCCAAGGCCGGATTTTACAATGTGTCGCTTTGGACAGACCCGGATATACACCCGTTGTATGTGCCGCCGGTCATCCCGCCGATCCTTATAACCGGAATGCAGCCGCCGGTTTCTTTTACATTGGAAAAACGGGATGCAACGGTCAGCGGAACGATTAAAAGCTCGGTTACGGGATTACCGCTTTCGGGTATCTCGGTGAACGCGTTTCAGGCAGAGGGAATATGGTTTCAGACCAAGACAGGCACAGACGGAACTTACTATTTGAATCTGACATCCGGGACATGGACGCTGAAGCCTGCGGATGAATCGCTCGCCTATCTGTTCACCGATTCTCTCCGGGAAGTGAAACTGAGCAAAGCAGGCAGTTCCTCCATTGATTTCAAGATGGAACCTGTTGCTGCCGAAATCACCGGAGAAGTCCGAGATGAAAAGGGAAATAAAGTGACAGACGCGAAGGGCTGGATTTATGCACGGCGCAAAACCGGGACAGAGTGGAAAATCGTGAGCCAGACCGGTGTGTCGGCCGGTGTGTTTACCCTGAAACTTCCTAAAGATATTGGAAATATCACTGAATTTGTTTTCAATCTCGCAACGGACATCGCATACACCGTCCTTCAAGATGCCGATATAAAGCCGGATGCTCAAAACAGAATCTTAATTCAGTTGAAAAAGAACAGCGCGCTCATCAAAGGGAAACTCACAGATAAGGCCGTAACGGGGATCAAGGGGGCTGTCTTTGCAACACCTTCGGATATCAGAAATCCGGTTCAGAGTACGATAATTGATCCGGACACAGGAATGTTCGAACTATTGCTTTCAGAGGGCAAATGGAGTCTGAGCTATGAACTCCTTACGGACCAGTATGCGGATGCCCCTCTGAGAAATATTGAAATCGCCGCTGTTTCCGGGGAAAACCCCCTGAACATCCCGCTGATTCCACTGCTCGGCAAGGTAACCGGCAGGGTGACGGATCCTGACGGCAAGCCCGTGCGGAATATTGAGGTCTGGGTACGGCAGTATCTCGACGAGGGTTTGTTTGAAAAAATGGTATTCAGCGATCTGCTCGGTACTTTTTCCTGTCCGGTACCTTCGGCAGAAGCAGAAGTCACGGTCGGAACCGCGGTCGAAACTTTTGAGTTGCCATCCATAGGCAGGCAGGCATCAGAAAATGCCAAGGCAGCGTCCAATAAGAAAGGCAAACCCAGCGACAGCGATGATAGAGAAAGTACGGGCTTCGAACTGAAGCTCCGGAGAGCCGATACTTTTTTGACCGGAAAAATTATTGACAAGTCAACAGGCAAAGGTCTGGACCGAGCCTCTGTTTATGCCTACAGCGGAGACGGACAGAAAGCAAGGGGAACTGCCGATGAGAGCGGGGTCTTTCGGATTGAGGTGGCTCGGGTTGATGGAAACGAAGAGGGCAGCAATCTCTGGTTTGTCAATGCAGTTTGGGAACCAGATGATAGCGATGATTACTATACCGGCAATCCGCAGCGGATAGATATATCCGGTACGGACGATATCGTTGTTCCGGATATCGCTTTGGAAGCCTCCGGAACTCTGTCCTCGGGAGAAGTTTACGAATTTTCTCTCTCGGACAGCGGGGATTGTCTTTTGGGTGACAAAACCGGGGTGGAGATACCGGCAAATGTGATAGCTTCGGACCGGTCTCAACGAATGAAGGTCACTGTGGAACCGGAGGCTCAGGGATTGTCCGAGAGTGCTGAAGATCAGGTGATCGCTTACGGCTATGCCGTCGGAATGTATTCGAAAGAGACGGGCAGGAAATTTTCCTCGGATTTGAATAAAGAAATCATGATGACTCTTAATTATACGGATGAAGAACTGATCGGGCGGGGAATCAAAGAGACATATATCCGCCCCGCGTATTTCCTCGAGGCATCGGGAACTTGGCAGGCCATAAAGAGTTTCACCCTTGACACGGAGAACAATACCGTAAATTTCCGCACTGATCATCTTTCTGTCTGGGCTTTGATTGCACCCAGAATCGGGGGCGATCTGAACGGAGACGGGATGCCCGGGGAACTCGATGATGCGATTCTGGCATTGCAGGTCTGTTCGGGATATGAGATATCCGGAACCGTATATGACGAAGCGGATATCAGCGGAGACGGAAAGATCGGATTG
>DYRK01000655.1:0-1992 GCA_020718785.1 Desulfatirhabdium butyrativorans
GGGCTTCGGGCGCAGATGCGTTCCCAAGCCGGGGCTTGGGAACGAGGAAAAAACGACTTGCAAAGTCGTTTTACTGAAGCGCAGATATTCTTCAATATCTCTCAAACTCGCTGTCATGTTCGCCTGTATCGGTCACGGTTCCGATATAGCCGAAATCATCATCCGGCTTTGCCTTGACTGCCGAATTGATTTTTCCTTTGGGCTTTGCAGCGGCTTTTCTCTTTATATCCTGTTTCTTTGCAGACTCGTCTTTTACGAAAAGCGTTTTTCGGACCGCTTTGTCATCCACAGCAAAGAAGGCAATCGCTTCGCGGAGTTGTTCTGCCTGATCTGCCAGTTCCTGAGATGTTGAAGACATTTCTTCGGTGGCAGAGGCATTCTGCTGAATGACTTCATCCAACTGCCGGATCGCTTTGTTGATCTGCTCCGCGGCATTGTTCTGTTCATTGCTCGCCGCGCTGATTTCCTGAACTAATTCCGCGGTTTTCTGAATATCCGGAACAATTTTTGCCAGCAGTCCGCCTGCTTTTTCAGCAATCTCCACACTGGAATCAGATAATTTGCCGATTTCCGCGGCGGATTTCTGGCTCCGTTCCGAGAGTTTCCGCACTTCTGACGCGACTACGGCAAAACCTTTGCCGTGTTCTCCGGCGCGGGCAGCTTCTATCGCGGCGTTTAAAGCCAGCAGATCGGTCTGACGGGCAATTTCTTCGATAATGGAAATTTTCTCGGCAATATCTTTCATGGCAATGACGGTATCTGCAACCGCTTTTCCGCCTTCACGGGCATCTTCCGCGGATTTCAGGGCAATCTTTTCTGTTTCCAGAGCGTTGTCGGCATTCTGCCGGATATTGGACGCCATCTGTTCCATGGACGAAGAGACCTGTTCGGCTGCCGAAGCCTGTTCTGCCGCGCCCTGAGACATTTCTTCGGAAGATGCGCTTAACTGCTGGCTCCCTGAAGCCACGCTTCCGGACACATGCTTCACATTGATCACAATCTCGTTCAGATTGGCGATCATGGCGTTCAATGCCCGCATCAGTTTGTCCCGCTCTGACCGTTCTTTGACTATAACAGTCATATTTCCGCCGGCCATTTCTTCCGCAACCCGTGTGATTTCATTGGTAGCCGCGATCAGAATATTCAGATTGTTCTTTATCTGATTGAAATCGCCTTTGTATGCCTCGCTGATTTTTTCAGGCGTGTCTCCTTTGGAAATCCGGTCAACATAGTCGGCAGCCACATTCAGGGGACCGATCACCGCGTCTAATGTGTCGTTGACCCCTTTGACTATCTTTGCGTAATCTCCGCTGAATTTCTCAGTATTTCCCCGGGTGCTCAGCCGTCCCTCGACAGCAGCCTTTGTGAGCATTACAGCTTCGGCAACAAGCCCGTTGATGGTGTCAATACAGCGGTTGAGATTGTTCTTGATCTCGTTGAAATCGCCTTTGTATTCATCGCTGATTTTTTCCGGAATATTTCCCTTGCTGATTCTGTCCACATAATTGGCAGCGACTTTCAAAGGACCGATCACTGCGTCAAGAGTGTCATTGACGCCTTTGACGATTTTTGCATAATCCCCGCTGAATCTGTCGGCATTGCCGCGGGTACTGAGCCGGCCTTCCACCGCGGCTTTGGTGAGCATCCCGGCTTCGGCAACAAGTCCGTTGATCGCGTCAACACAGCGGTTCAGATTGTTTTTGATTTTGTTGAAATCGCCTTTATATTCCGCGGAAATCTTTTCAGGAACATCACCTTCTGAAATCCGGTCCACATAATCCGCGGCAACATTCAGGGGACCGATCACCGCGTCTAATGTGTCGTTGACCCCTTTGACTATCTTTGCGTAATCTCCGCTGAATTTCTCAGTATTTCCCCGGGTGCTCAGCCGTCCCTCGACAGCAGCCTTTGTGAGCATTACAGCTTCGGCAACAAGCCCGTTGATGGTGTCAATACAGCGGTTGAGATTGTTCTTGATCTCGTTGAAATCGC
>DYRK01000655.1:2092-3236 GCA_020718785.1 Desulfatirhabdium butyrativorans
CCGTTGATGGTGTCAATACAGCGGTTGAGATTGTTCTTGATCTCGTTGAAATCGCCTTTGTATTCATCGCTGATTTTTTCGGGAATATCACCTTTGGAAATCCGGTCAACATAATCCGCGGCAACATTCAGGGGACCGATCACCGCATCCAGCGTATTATTGATCCCTTCGATGATTTTTCGGAAATCGCCCCGATGTTTTGCGGCATCCATGCGGACCGAGAGCTTGCCCGCGGCTGCCGATGCTGTCAGCATGTTGATATCGCTGAGAACTTCTTTGAACTTATCCACCATGTCTTTCATGCCCGCGATCATAAGACCGGTTTCATCCTTGCGGTCGCTCTTGATGATCACGCTCAGGTCCCCCTGGGCTAATCTGCTGTTCAAAGCAAGCATCCCGCTAATCGGTTCCGTGATACCGCGGGTCACTCCGTACATCAGTATGAGAGCCAGCACAAAAGAGCCTGCCAGCAGGATGATAATCGTGTTGCGGGAATCCGTATAATCTTTCTGGGCAGCAGTTCCCGCGTTATTTACCGCTTTTTCCAGATACCTGAGTAAATTATACACTGCTTCGGAATAAGGTGTCCGCAGGGGCATAGCTCTTGAAAAAAGGTCGTTTTTGGCATGTTCCCTGTTTCCGCTTTCAACCAGCAGGATAATATCTGCCAGAGCATCCATATATCTGTCTCGGGACTCGTAAATCTTTTTCAGAAGGTCTTTTTCCTGATCGCTGAGATTTTTTTCCTTCAGCATGTCTAAACCTTTGCTGACAGCCTCTTTGCCGTCCGACACTTTTTTCAATTCCTGCACAGACTCTTTCGGATCATCCCGGAGTATCGCACTCCGCGTATCTATTGCAATGATTTCCATGTCCGCGGCAAGTTTGTTGGCAAGCACAGTCTTGGGCCATCGGTCATTGACGAGTTCCCCGACACTCCCGTTGAGCCGTGAAAGCCTGCTGATCGCAAAACTCCCGGATACAAGCATCAGAATAATGATCAGTCCGAACCCCAGCCCCAGCCGCATACCGATATTCATGTTTTTAAACATTTTCCCCCCTTCGGATTAAGATAAATCATTTTTTTAAGTTTCTCGTTCCCAAGCCCCAGCTTGGGAACGCACTTGCCGGGGAAGCCCCGGCT
>DYRK01000656.1 GCA_020718785.1 Desulfatirhabdium butyrativorans
ACCCAGAACCCAGTACCCAGTACCCAGAAGCATGACTCTGAAACATAAAATCGTTACCGGCGCTGTGGCAATTATCCTCACAGTGCTTGTATTTTCAGTGGCTGCTGTGGCTGTGATTATGAATCATCAGCAGCGGCAGCATTCCGAAACTGTTATAAAAAAAGCATATTCGGTAATTGAAAAGGCAATCAGGGAAAAAGAAAAGCATATTCTGTATTATTCCGGACAGATAGCCTCCGACAACAATATCGGACTGAATATGAAATACATATCCGAAAACAAAAATCAGGCAGAACATCTGATAATGCAGGCAACATATCAGTCCGTAGCGGACGGAATTCATACTGTTGCCCGGAGCGCTTCGGTATGGGAAGCCGCGGTTTACGATTCAGACGGCGAACTGACCGCGTTTTCGCTGACAGAAGACAATGCCGTTTATGTCGGGTATATGCACAAAGTTCCCGATGTGATTTACGAGGTGGCGAATCCCGAAGAAGGAACTTCATGGACCGAAGCTCTGAAGCCTCATGATTCTTTTTCCATGATCGCATCCCGATTGGATAAAGAGTCAATTGCCGACAAACAAACCGTGAGATTTGAAATAAAAAGGGATTTTCTGTGCATGGTTTCATATATTCCCGTTATGGGACAGATATACAATGCCAAAACACAGGTTCCCGAAACTGCACAATTCGGCATTCTGAGAATTTCTTCTCGGATAGACAGTTCTTTTGTCGAAGAAATGGCATTTGTCACCGGAACCGAGGTGAATCTGTTTACCGGAAAAGGATTGAGTGTCGGCACGCTTAAAGCACATAATAAAATTGATATATCTCTGCTCGGAACTGACAGCCGGAGTATTTTTTTCAACGAATTGAATGCGGAAAACAGAGGATTTGTTCAGGGCATTCTGCCTGTCCGGTCAGGCAAAGACTGCATTGCAGCCTTTGTCTCGCTCTATTCGAAAGACATTGCAAAAAACGACACATGGCAGATGCTGAAGTTGCTATGTATAGTATTTCTATGCTGTATCATTTTGTTCATACCGGTCACGCTGATATTTGCCGGTTCTCTGACCCGGAAAATCGAGACAATTGTCAAAGACCTTTCAGACAGTGCCGGGCAGGTCGCTGCCGCGGCAGCCGGGATTTCATCGGTAAGCCGCTCTCAGTCGCAGAATGCTTCGGATCAGGCTGCTTCTGTCGAGGAGACATCGTCTTCGCTGGAACAGATCAACATGAGGGTCCATGAGGTTTCCGAAATGACAAGGGGAGCCAATGATCTTATGCTCACAAATATCGAAAAATCCGGTCAGGCAGTGAAATTTCTCGTAGAACTGGAAAAGGAAATTGTATATCTCGAATCAGACAGCACTCAGATATTGCAGATTATAAAAAATATTGACGGTATTGCCTTTCAGACCGATCTTCTCGCTTTGAATGCGTCCATAGAGGCAGCCCGTGCAGGAAATGCCGGAGCCGGTTTTGCAGTAGTGGCAGACGAGGTAAAGAATCTGGCAGGGAAAATAACGGATGAGGCGAAAAATACTCAGGAACTGCTCATCGGCGATGTAAACCGCATCCGTCATGCTGCCTTGTCAGTCAGAAATATCAATCGGGATTTTGAGGGAATTATCGAGTCTGCAACCGTGATCGGAGAAAGAACCGAGTCCATGACCCAAGCCAGCAGAGATATTGCCAAAGTAATCGAACAGATCACTCTGGCTGCCGGTGAGATAGACAAACTTGCTCAACAGATCGCAGCCGGTTCCCGTGAGACCGCCGTGTCCTCGGGGGAACTTTCTGCCCAGGCTGATGCTATGAAAGGATTTGTCAATGATCTTGAAGGAGTGATCGGAGGAATCGGAAAGTAGGGACACGCCGCCGGCATGTCTCTACGAAAACATTAAGGAGGTGGAATTATGAGTAAAAAGCTTACAGGATTGTGTGCAGTCATACTGATAGGCGTGTTTTCTTCTGCTGCCGCAGAGGAAAAGATTCTGACCATAGGCATATCCGGCACGTATAGCGGCGGGTTTGCTTCGGTCGGAAAAAGTGTGTGCGACGGCGAAGCAGATTATCTCAAATGGCTGGGAAGCATTGAATACAAAGACCCGGTAAGCGGCAAGACCGAAAAAACCGGCATCAATGTCCTCATCGAGGATAACGCGTATAATCCCGCGAAAGCTGCGAGCGTTTATGAATCATTCAAGATGAAACGAGTCAATATGATTTTCGGCTTCGGAAGCACGCCCGGACAGGTCTGCGCCGCAAACGCATCTCAGGATCGGATTCCTTACCTCTCATGGTATGCCTACGCCACTCCGCTGGGATACAAACCCAAGCCTCAGTATTACTGGACATTTCTCCCGACCATTGCCGAATCAGCAACCCCTATGATCCTATGGTTTATCAAAGAAAAATGGCATGGACCCGGAACCCCGAAAATCGGAATTATGGCAGCAGATGTGCCGAGTTGGCGCGTTCTGGGAAAACCCAAAATGATGGACAGCTACATCCGAAGCATCGGCGGAGAACTTTCGGGCATCGAGTTTATACCTCCGGTTACTCCCGATCTGAGCATGACAGTCGGAAAATTAGTTCTGGAAAAAGGGGTAAACGCTCTGATTCTTATCGGCAATTCATCTCAGACTGTCGTGCTTGCAAAAAATCTGAAACAGATGGGGATAGATACCTCGAAAATAACCGTGCTTTGCAATATCAGCGCATGGGATGAAAGTCTGTTCAAATCTGTCCCTCATGAAGTCGAAGGATTGTACGGCGAAGTTCATACCGTACTTCCCGAAGAAAATGTTCCCGGAATGCAAAAGGTCAGAGAAGCGGCAAAGAAAGCCGGCAGAGGGACCGAACAGATTGTTGTCAATTATATCAACGGAGTGATCGGGGCAATGGTGCTGGAACAGGCGGTAAGGAATGCGCTGGAAAAGCACGGCTATGAAAAAACGGCTCAATCCGGGGAGTTTATCCGCGAGGAACTTCAGAATTTCAAATCCTTTGATCCCTTCGGACTTACAGCGCCGCTTGCTGTTCTGCATCAGGATCAGCCGTATTTTTATAACCATGCGCGGATAGTGCGGGCTGAAAAGGGCAGATTCAAAGCCGAAAGTCAATGGATTCCATTGGATCGGATACCGGGTTCGCTGGAGTGAAACCGACCGGAGATTTATTTCTTGCCGTCCGGACTTATTTCATGTACTCTGCACGAATTATAAACC
>DYRK01000657.1 GCA_020718785.1 Desulfatirhabdium butyrativorans
GTCAGGGGTGCGGGGTAAGAAAGAACCTCTGCCCCTAACCGCTTGCCTCTTACCCGTGAAGTAATTCTCTGATGGAGATATTTTCCACAACAGCGTTTCCGATACCATTCAGCAGCACAAAATGAACGATATCCCCTTCCCGTTTTTTGTCTTTGCCCAGGGCATCCATGAGCTTTTGCTTATCTGCCGGAATTTCTGTGGGAAGTCCCAGATTTGCGAGCAGATTCTCTATCCGTTTCGCATCTGCCGCAGATAAGAGCCCTTTTCTGACAGAAATATCGCTCGCGGCTTTCATGCCCGCGGCGACCGCTTCTCCGTGGGAAACACCCGCGGCTTTCTCGATGGCATGACCCAGGGTATGACCGAAATTGAGTTTCCGGCGTTCTCCTTTTTCTTTCTCATCTCGGTTTACAACAGAGGCTTTGATCCTCACCGAGTCATATACCAATTTTTCTATGATTTCAGGATCGAGAGCCAATGCCCCGCGGTAATTTTCCTCAAGAAATCCGAACATTGCCTTATCAGCAATCGCCGCATGTTTGACGATTTCCGCAAATCCGCACTGCACTTCTTTTTTCGGAAGAGTTTTAAGCAGTTCCGGATCACAGATCACGAATTCGGGCTGATTGAAAACGCCTGCCATATTTTTATAGCCTCGGATATTCACGCCGTTTTTTCCGCCCACGCTCGCATCCGCCTGAGCGAGCAACGTTGATGCGACAAAGCCGTATCTGACTCCCCTGAGATATATGGACGCGACAAATCCTGTGATATCGCAGACAATTCCGCCTCCGATGCCCAGCAGAAAAACAGAGCGGTCTGCTCCATGCCCGATCAGTTCTTCCAATATAGAACCTGCGGTTTCCAGCGTTTTGATTTTCTCGCCCGTACCGACGGTAATTATACTGCACCGCGGAAACATTTCTTCATAATATCGCCGCACATTGGTATCAGTTATGATAACAGTGCGTTCCGGCACTATGTATTTTGTCTGGCTGCCGAGCCGCTCGCCGACCCGGATGGCTGAAGAGCCTGATGCCCCTTTGATTTCAAGCGTTCTCATAATGTTCCTTGATGGGAGGTACGAGGCAAGGGGTAAGAGGTCAGAGGTTTTTACCTCTCACCCCTGACCTCGCACCTCTGACCCCTGACCCATGACTTCAAAAATCGCCCGCACATGCCGGCACAGAGTTTCAAACTGTTCCGGGTAAAGGGACTGCGCGCCGTCACTCATCGCATGATCCGGATCATGATGCACTTCCACCATAAGTCCGTGCGCGTCCGCGGCCACCGCGGCACGTGCAAGCGAAATCACCTGATCCCTGTATCCCGCGGCATGGCTGGGATCAACAATTATCGGGAGATGACTCTCTCTTCGGACTACCGGAACCGCGGAGATATCCAGCGTATTCCGGCTGTGTGTCACAAAGGTACGGATTCCTCTTTCGCATAATATGACCTGAGTATTTCCCCCTTCGAGGATATACTCCGCTGCCATGAGCCATTCTTCCACTGTGGCTGACATGCCGCGTTTGAGAATGACCGGACGCCGGGATTGTCCGGCACGTCTGAGCAGGCTGAAATTCTGCATATTCCGCGTTCCGATCTGTACCATATCGGCATATTCTTCCACAGCATCGAAATTGCCGAGGTCCAGAACCTCGGTGACTACCGGCATCCCGGTTACATCCCGGACTTTTGCAAGAATTTTCAGACCTTCTTCCCCAAGCCCCTGAAAAGAATAAGGCGATGTACGGGGTTTGAATGCGCCGCCCCTGAAAATCTGCGCGCCTGCACGTTTCACGTGTTCTGCAATGGTCAGAGCCTGCAATTCGCTTTCCACCGCGCATGGACCTGCCATGATGCACAGCTTTTCGCCGCCCACGGAAACATCTCCTGCTCTGACCACGGTATCTTCAGCCTGAAACTCGCGGGAAACCAATTTGTAGGGCTTTGTCACCGGAATGACTTCTTTGACTCCGGCTAACCCGGAAAAACGGTGATGATCCACCGCGCCTTTATTATACAACACCCCGATGGATACGCGGTCTCCTCCGGGAATAGGGCGGGCTGTGTATCCGTTTGATTCTATGGCTTTAACGACTGCCCCGATCTGTTCGGGCGTCGCGTTTTTTTTCATGACTATCAGCATGACAGTTGCTCCCCGGTATATCAGTAGGGGTGAAAAATTTTTCACCCCTACCCCTCACCTCAGACCAATTTATTCAATGCAGAGATCACCGCGTTATAATCCGGCTCGCTGGCGACCTCTCTGACTATCTGGACATATCGGACAATGCCCTTGGTATCAATGATAAACACAGCCCTTGCCAGCAGGCGCAGTTCTTTTATCAGTACGCCGAACCCATTGCCGAATGCCGCATCCCGATGATCCGAAAGGGTTACGACTTTATCCGCGCCGGCAGCCCCGCACCAGCGTTTCTGGGCAAAGGGCAGATCCATGCTGATTGTGAGAATAATCACATTCGCGCTGAGATTGGCAGCTTCTTTGTTAAATCTTCGGGTCTGCATATCGCAGATCGGGGTATCTAACGACGGAACAGTCGAAATCACGCAGATTTTGCCCTGATATGAAGACAGTTTCTTCGGAGAAAGATCATTGGCAAGCAATTCACACGCGGGTGCAGAATCCCCGACCCTGACTTCTTTTCCTGTCAGGGTGAGCGGATTTCCTTTCATGGTAATGATTCCGCTACGTTCTTCCATGGCTTTATTTCCTTTCAGGCAATTGTTTTTTATAATCTCTCGTTCCCACGTTGCAACGAGGGAAATAATCAAAAATATTAAAGTCCGTTCCCTGTCCATCCGGATCAGCGTAATATGATCCGCGGGAGCAGAAGGGACGGACTTGTGAAGCGGTGTAATCTATTTCACCGAATGTAAAACATTTTTCAGAAAAAGTCAAAGACAGAATTTTGCACAGACACTGTAAAACAATTTTCCAAATTGTTTCTCTTTTCTCGTTTTCTCGTTCCCAAGCCCCGGCTTGGGAACGCACTTGCCGTGGAGGCTCCCCGGCTTCCCGTGACGGGAGACGGACCGAAGCCGGGGCTTCGGGCGCAGACGCGTTCCCAAGCCGGGGCTTGGGAACGAGGAAAAGTCCGGTTTTTTTCTCGTTCCCAAGCCCCGGCTTGGGAACGCACTTGCCGTGGAGGCTCCCCGGCTTCCCGTGACGGGAGACGGACCGAAGCCGGGGCTTCGGGCG
>DYRK01000658.1 GCA_020718785.1 Desulfatirhabdium butyrativorans
CCGGGGCTTCCCCGGCAAGTGCGTTCCCAAGCCGGGGCTTGGGAACGAGGAAAAGGGGCCCATTTTATTAAAATCGGCCGGCTGCTTATGTCGAACTCACGTTAAAATACAATGGGCTGCAGGCATGGTTGATGAAATACGCCCACACTGAAAAAACAGGAAAAATGCGGACGATATTGACATGCTGTGATTATTGGTTTATATTCTGCTTTTCTAAATATAGACTTTCAGAAATTAAATTTCACTGCGTTATCGGTCGGAGATATACGAAAAGAGTATGATCTCCTCCCAGTAGCCTTGTGAAATTCAATTTCTGAAAATCTATAGAAAAATACCGGCTGAAAGAAACAGGCAATCCGGATACAAGATTCCCTGCATACAGGGTGATCTTGCATTCCGGATTTTATAATTTTCTGTGCAAGAATTAAATCACGGAATACACTCTGTTGCTACCCCCGAATACACTTTCCACCCCATTGACTTTTCTCTGCGGTTACGCAAAGATTATTTTGCTGTATCCGGGTCGGAAACTGACTCTTGAAATCCGTCAGCACACAGATATTTCATCAGATAAAGGAGAGTTGTTTTATGAGTGAGGAAAAATATTTTTTTACATCCGAATCCGTAACCGAAGGACATCCGGACAAAGTTGCCGATGCCATCTCGGATTCGATTCTCGATGCCATCATCGGACAGGACAAAAACTGCCGGGTCGCGTGCGAAACATTGGTCACCACAGGGCTGGCTTTCATTGCCGGCGAAATCACCACAGACTGTTATGTGGATATGCCCAGCATTGTGCGGAATACCATCCGCGACATCGGATACCATTCGTCCCAGATGGGATTTGACTGGCAGACCTGCTCGGTGATCACCAGTATTGACCATCAGTCTCCCGATATTGCCATGGGAGTAAGCGTCAACAAAGGAAAAGATCAGGGCGCGGGCGATCAGGGACTTATGTTCGGCTTTGCCAATGATGAAACCCCGGAACTTATGCCCATGCCCATCACATTCGCACATAAGCTCTGCCAGCGTCTTGCGTATGTGCGGAAAAGCAATGTCCTTGATTTTCTGCGTCCTGACGGCAAATCTCAGGTGACTGTCGAATATGAAAACGGGCTGCCGAAACGCGTGGATACAGTGGTTATCGCTGCCCAGCACAAACCCGATGTGGAATATGATGATCTGAAAAAAGGCATTATCGAGCGGGTTATCAAAAAAGTGATTCCCGCGGAGATGCTTGACAGTGAAACGCGGTATTACATCAATGCCACAGGCAGATTTGTCATCGGCGGTCCTATGGGAGACTGCGGTCTGACCGGACGGAAGATTATCGTGGACACTTACGGCGGTCAGGGAAGTCACGGCGGCGGCTGTTTTTCCGGCAAAGACCCCTCCAAAGTTGACAGGAGCGGTTCTTATATGGGCAGGCATATTGCAAAAAACATCGTGGCAGCGGGGCTTGCAAAAAAATGCGAAGTTCAGATTGCTTATGCCATCGGTGTGGCAAAACCCGTGTCGGTAATGGTTGACCCAATGGGAACAGGCATTGTTTCCAAACAGAGACTGGAACAGATCGTCACCGAAGTTTTTGATCTGAGACCTGCTGCCATCATCGAATACCTTGATCTTCTGCGGCCCATTTATCATAAAACCTCGGCTTACGGGCATTTCGGCCGGAATGAACCCGAATTCACCTGGGAAAAGACCGATATGGCTGATACGCTGAAAAAGAAAGCTTAATGAGTAGGGACACGCCGGCGGTGTGTCCTCGTTTCAAGGGACTGACCCTCGTTAAGGACAGTTTACCTTTTTTATATTTGATACAAGGACACGCCGCCGGCGTGTCCCTACGGGAGATAGTGAGAAATCAAATGAATTATGATGTCAAAGATATAAATCTTGCCGCGGACGGCGCGCTGCGTATCGAATGGGCAAACCAGAGTATGCCGGTGCTGAACCGTATCCGGCAAAGATTTGAAAAAGAAAAGCCTTTGCAGGGCATCCGCATTGCGGCCTGTCTTCATGTCACTACCGAAACCGCTTCGCTCATGCAGACATTGAAAGCCGGTGGCGCGGAAGTGTTTCTCTGCGCTTCCAATCCCCTGAGTACCCAGGACGATGCGGCAGCTTCTCTTGTAAAAAATGACGGAATTCCGGTATTTGCCATCAAAGGCGAGGACAGCAAGACTTATTACAGGCATATCCGCTCGGTTTTGGAGAGCAATCCCCAATATACGATGGATGACGGTGCTGATCTGGTTTCCACCCTTCATTCCGAATGGGCAGAACTTGTGAAGCAGGTCAAAGGCGGGACCGAAGAAACCACCACCGGCATTATCCGGCTCAGAAGTATGGCAGCAGACGGCGTTTTGAAATACCCCATCATTGCAGTCAATGACGCGAAAACCAAGCATTTCTTTGATAACCGCTACGGAACCGGTCAAAGTACAATGGACGGCATGATCCGTGCAACAAACCGCCTGATCGCGGGAAGCCGTTTTGTGGTCTGCGGCTACGGCTGGTGCGGCAGAGGACTTGCCATGCGTGCGCGCGGAATGGGCGCAAATGTCATTGTCACCGAAGTTGACCCGACCGTCGCGCTGGAAGCGGTCATGGACGGATTTACCGTGATGTCTATAGCGGATGCTGCAAAAACAGGAGATTTTTTCTGTACCGTGACCGGAAATATCCGTGTGATCCGAAAAGAGCATTTCGAGACCATGAAAGACGGCGCGATTGTGGCAAACTCAGGACATTTCAATGTGGAATTGGATCTCGAAGGTCTGAAGAGCATAACGAAATCTGCCAGAAACATCAGACCCTTTGTGGAAGAGCATGTTCTGAACAACGGCCGTCGTATCAATGTTCTCGGAGACGGCCGCCTCATCAATCTTGCTGCTGCCGAAGGGCATCCATCGAGCGTGATGGACATGAGCTTTGCAAATCAGGCTCTGAGTATCGAATACATGACAAGGCACGCGGCGACTCTGAAGAATACGGTCTATCCGGTTCCCGAGGAAATAGACAAAGCAATTGCCAAAGAGAAGCTGTCAGACATGGGAATCGAGATTGATACGCTGACTGCGGAACAGGAAAAATATCTCGCCTCCTGGGACATGGGAACCTAAAATCGCAGGGGCATGTCGGCGGCATGCCCCCTTCTATTCTTTACACCGTCATAATCTGAGCTTTTTTGAAACTCTGAAAATTCAGAG
>DYRK01000659.1 GCA_020718785.1 Desulfatirhabdium butyrativorans
TGCCGATATGAATAACCAGCAGAAAATTGCAGGAAAAATCGCCCGGCAAAGTATAGCGGAATCAGCATCATACTGCATGAGAATTGAAACAAATGTCAGCGCGGACAGAGCCAGAAACTGCGGCATCAGCACCGGATCAAGGGTGGAGACAGAAAATAAAAAAGGAATGAGAAGAATGATGACCGGTATCTGCTTACTGATAATTGACTAATCTCCGTTGACGGTATCCGTAGTCTGGACAAACGGCGTATCTGTCCCGCTTATAGATACTTCGGGTTCGGGTCTGTTTTCGGATTGTCCGGGAATATCTCCGATAGTGTTTTTCCAAAATTCAGGCGGCTCCGCTTCGGGTCGGGACGAAATATCCGGCAGGATTCTCTCCTGACCGGTCCCGGTCTGAATTCCGGAATCCGGTCTGCCCCCGGATTTTCCTTTTGCCCCGTAAACGGATAATAAAATTTTTTTTCCGGCATTATCCCATACTGCCGTATAATTCAGATTCCTGAGAACCCGCCGTAGCATTTCCTCAAGGCCGACATCCTTTAATTGCAGACTGACCGCCATATCCTCTTCCTCTGTGCTGAGAATAATATTATAGCCCGATGCTTTCGATATTTTCTCAAGCACCCGAGTTATTTTCTCATTTTTCACATCCAAAGAAATCAGCAAATCTCCTGTTGCCGACCCGAATGTTCCGGCAGCAGAAGCCGTAATAACTGCCAATAACCATAATATAATATATTTTTTTCCAGACATGATCCTGTCGCTGAAATTGTTTTGCGGGTAAAAATATCAGAGTATCAGCAGATCGAAAGTTTTCCCGAAATGCTCGGAAATGCTCGCTTGGGATTGACAAATCCCAAGCATTTCCGGCGCCGAAGGATAAAAATGACCGTCAATCCGCCGGGAGCGGCCCGGGAGCATTTTCGATCTGCTGAATATGTATCCTGCCGGTTCCTACAACCTGCTTTATGCTATTCTAAAACAGAAATAAAACAAATGCAAAACATATAAACGTAAAAAATCAAGAAAAGAATTGACAATGAACCTCATAATTCGTTAATTACCATCGGCTGTTTTCAGAAGATTCGGGAATTCTGAAAGCAACTATTTTGAATTATGTGTAATTTTACATTCAGGCCCGAAATCCGAGCCTGACAGCACGATATGCTGAAAGAGAGAAACGATGAATAATATCAGTAGATTGACATTAGGCGGTCTGATCGTAACATTAGGGATTGTTTACGGTGACATAGGAACCTCGCCGCTCTATGTCATGAATGCTATTTTGGCAACAGCGGAATCCGGTTCGCTTCAGGAACTGGTTTACGGATCCATATCCTGTATTATCTGGACGTTGACGCTTCAGACCACTGTAAAATACGTTTTCCTTACTTTAAGAGCTGATAACAAAGGCGAAGGCGGTATTTTTTCTCTGTATGCCCTGATAAGGAAAAAGAAGCGGCGTGTTTATATGCTGGCTATTATCGGCGGAAGCGCTCTGATTGCCGACGGGATTATCACTCCTTCGATTACCATTGTCTCGGCAGTCGAAGGGCTGAAGGCTTACGGGGCTGACATACCGGTTGTGCCGATAGCACTGACGATCATAACGGCTCTTTTTATGTTTCAGCAGTTCGGCACAAAGCTTCTGGGCAAATCTTTCGGTCCGGTTATGTTTTTCTGGTTTCTGACATTGGGGATTCTCGGATTTAAAGAAATCATCAGTCATTATGAAATTCTGAAATCTTTCAATCCGTTCTATGCCTACAGGCTGCTCGCAGACTATCCGGGCGGTTTTCTGCTCCTGGGCGCGGTATTTCTGTGTACCACAGGCGCGGAAGCCCTTTATTCCGATCTGGGACATTGCGGGCTGAAAAACATCAGGGTTTCATGGGCTTATGTGAAAACATGTCTTATTCTCAACTATCTGGGACAGGGCGTATGGATACTGAATCATCCGGGAGTATCGGGAAAGAATCCGTTTTTCGAAATCATGCCCGGTTATTTTCATATCACCGGCGTGATGCTCGCCACAGCCGCGGCGGTGATTGCAAGTCAGGCACTTATCAGCGGTTCATACACCATTTTCAGCGAGGCAATCCCGCTAAATTTCTTCCCGCGGCTTAAAATTGTTTATCCCTCGGATGTCAAGGGGCAGATGTATATTCCTTTCGTGAACTGGTTTCTTTATCTGTCCTGCATATTTGTCGTTCTCTTTTTTCAGGAATCCGTCAACATGGAAGCAGCCTACGGGCTTTCGATAACGATTACCATGTTGATGACTTCATTGCTGATGACGTATTATCTCAAGGTCAGGAAAAAGCAGTCTCTTCCGGTTATTGCCGCGTTTCTTTTTACTTATATGACTATCGAAGGAGTATTTTTAATTGCCAATCTGCATAAGTTCAGACGCGGCGGCTGGTTTACGGTTTTAATGGCAGGTCTGATTTTCTCGACGATGTTTGTCTGGTACAAAGGACGTGAAATTAAAAAAAGATTTACCCAGTTTATCAATATTTCCGATTATTATCAGGTCATGAAAGATTTACAGTCCGATATATCGGTTCCGAAATACGCCACCCATCTGATTTATATTACCCGTGCAGACAACAAGCACCACATCGAATCGAAAATTATGTATTCGATTATCAACAAACAGCCCAAACGCGCGGATAAATACTGGTTTATTCATATCCATTATGTAGATGACCCGGATACCGCGGAATACTCTGTTGAAACATTGATTCCCGGCGTGCTGATCCGCGTCGAATTCAGACTGGGGTTTAAAATAAATCCCCGCATCAATCTGTTTTTCAGGCAGGTTGTCGAAAATATGGTAAATAATAAGGAGATAGATATTATGAGTCATTATCCCTCGTTAAGAAAGCATAAGATACCCGGCGATTTCAGATTTGTTATTATTGACCGGATTCAGACTTATGACTTTGATTTTTCTCCTAAGGAACAGATGATTATGGATATTTATGAGACTGTGAAAAAAATAGGTATAAGCGATGTGAAAGCCCTGGGATTGGATACAAGCAATGTGACTGTCGAGACGGTTCCGCTGAACGTGAAGCCCAGAGATCAGGTGAGACTGAAAAGAATCTGAAACCGGCTGACGGATGCAGAGACGCACGGCCGTGCATCTCTGCTGATTTCCTCGTTCCCAAGCCCCGGCTTGGGAACGCATCTGCGCCCGAAGCCCCG
>DYRK01000086.1 GCA_020718785.1 Desulfatirhabdium butyrativorans
GGAAGCCGGGGAACCTCCCCGGCAAGTGCGTTCCCAAGCCGGGGCTTGGGAACGGGAAAACGAGAAAAAGCCGTTTTGTATCTGTGTACAGCAGGAGAATAGACTTATGGCTTCATCCATTCAATCCCGCAAAAATCCTTATGTGGGACCCCGCTCTTATGAATACGGCGAAATCCTTTACGGACGTGACCGGGAAATGACAGAACTCCTCGATCTGCTCATTGCCGAGCGGATTGTGATGCTTTATTCCCCGTCAGGAGCCGGCAAATCATCTTTGCTGAAAGCCGCGCTGATTCCCGCGCTCAGGAAAGAAGATTTCTGCGTTCTGCCGGTCATGCGGGTCAGTCTCGATCCGCCCCCGCAATTTCAACTGCCTCCGGGAACCAACCGCTATATCTTCAGCCTGCTCCTGTCTCTCGAAGAATCACTGCCCGCAACCGCAGCCGATAAAACAGACCGGCAGATGTCTTTGGATGATCTGGCATCTGTCAGTCTGAACGACTATCTGAAAAAACGGCAGACAGAAAACGAACAATCGGACAGCACGGTTCTGATTTTCGACCAGTTCGAGGAAATACTGACTGTTGATTTCACGAACACAGCGGAAAAAGCAGATTTTTTCGCACAGACCGGTTCCGCGCTGCGCTCGCGTGACATCTGGGCAGTTTTCGCGCTGAGAGAAGATTTTATTGCAGGTCTCGATCCTTATCTGCGGCACCTTCCCACGAGGCTCAGAAATACGTTCCGTCTGGACCTGCTGGGAGAAAACGCGGCAAAAGAAGCCATGCAGAAACCCGCGCAGGAAGCCGGGGTCATATTCAGCGATGAGGCTGCCGCAAAATTAGTCAATGATCTGCGTAAGGTCCGTGTGCAGCAGATCACCGGAGGCTTCAGAGAACAGCCGGGCCGCTATGTGGAGCCGGTACAGTTGCAGGTGGTCTGCCGGCGTCTGTGGGAAAATCTCCCGGACGGAGACGACTGTATCAGCGAAGCCGATGCGGAAAAAGTCGGCAACGTGGATGAAGCATTGGCCGGTTATTATGCAGACCGTGTAAAAGCAATTGCCGAAGAAACTTCTGTCGGTGAACGCTCAATCCGTGACTGGTTCGACACGCAGCTGATTACCGAACAGGGAATCCGGGGACAGGTGCTGAAAGGAACCGTCGAGAGTCAGGGGCTTGAAAACGTGGCAGTTCATGCGCTGGCAAAAGCCCACCTTATCCGTGCAGAGGAAAGCCGCGGCGCGGTCTGGTTCGAATTGTCTCATGACCGTCTGATCCGTCCCGTAAAAGAGGATAATGCCCGGTGGCGTGAATCCAACCTGAGTCTGCTGCAACTTCAGGCTGCCCTGTGGGATAAACAGTCCCGGCCCGAGGGTCTGCTGTTTCGGGGACAGTCGCTCAGAGATGCCGGGCAATGGGTCCGAACCCATCAGGATGAGATCACATCTGCGGAAGTCGCTTTCATGGATAAATCCCGTGCTGCCGAAGCTGTTGTCAGACAGAAACAGCGATGGAATCAGTTGTTTCATATCATGTCTGTGGCTTTCATCATACTGGGCATTGTCGCGGGACTGTTTGCAGTACGGTTTCAGATCGCAAAAAAATCTGCACAGGAACAGCGCGAAATCGCTGTCCGGCAAAAGCAGATTGCCGAAGAAAAAACAAGGGAAGCAATTTATAATCTTGCCAAAATATGCGAAGAAAAAGCAAGTGCGGCACTGAATGAAAATCCGCCGGATTTTCAGAAAGCTTGGCTTTATTCCATTGATGCCCTGAATCAGGATATTCCGGCTGACAGACATCTGCCGGTTTCTCTGGGGCTGCTGTCTCAATCCGAAGTCCACTACGGCATCATGGGCAGACTGCTGTGGCTGTCACCGTCTTCATTCATAGGAAATATCGCTGTGCCGGGTCCGGACGGCAAATATCTCGCAACCGCGGCAGAGGATAATATCATTCGGGTCTGGGATATGAAAAGCGGAAAAGAAATCCTGACTCTGACAGGACATACCTCTCCGGTCAGCAGCCTCAGTTTCAGCCCTGACCGCAAATACTTGGCTTCGGGATCGGAAGATAAGACCGTGAGAATCTGGAATATGCGAAACGGAGAGATGCTCCTTATACTGACAGGGCATTCCGCGGGAGTCACAGGCGTCTGTTTCAGTCCGGACAGTAAACGGCTGGCATCGGCTTCATTCGACTGCACGGTGAAAATATGGAAAGCAGACAGCGAGTATCCGGTTTTCACTCTTGCCGGACATTCGGACACGGTCAACGCTGTCTGCTTCAGCCCGGACAGCACAAGGCTGGCATCGGCATCGGATGACACAACTATGCAAATCCGGGATATGGAAACCGGCGAATCGCTGCTCACGCTGACCGGACATTCGGACGCGGTGAACAGTGTCTGCTTCAGCCCGGACAGCAAATATCTGGTTTCAGGATCAAGAGATAAGACGGTGCTGCTGAGCGATGCGGAAAGCGGCAGATCATTATTGACCCTTGCCGGACATTCGGATATGGTCAACAGTGTCTGTTTCAGCCCGGACAGCAGATATGTCGCCTCGGCTTCGGATGACACAACCGTGCGCTTGTGGAATGCCGTCACCGGCAAACCGCTCATCACACTGACCGGACATTCGGACGCGGTCGGCAGTGTTTCTTTTTATACGGACAGCCGTCATATCCTCTCGGCATCGCGTGATAATACGGTGAAGGTTTGGGATGCGGAAACCGGAAAAACAGCACTCGCATCAGACGGTCATTCGGACACGGTCAACGCTGTCTGCTTCAGCCCGGACAACACGCGGATTGTTTCTGCTTCCTCGGATAATACGGTGAAGATATGGGACGCTGATTCCGGCAAACAGCTTCTCTCCCTTATCGGACATTCGGGACCGGTCAGAAGTGTTGCTTTCAGTCCTGACGGCAAAAGAATTGCTTCAGGAGCAGAGGATAAGACGGTGCGGCTCTGGGAAAGCGATACCGGCAGCCCGGTTCTCGTTATTGCCGGTCACTCGGGCGAAGTCAGATATGTCTGTTTCAGCCCGGACGGGAAAAGACTGGCATCTGCCTCTTCGGATAATACGGTGAACATAAGGAACGCAGATACCGGAGAACTGATGCTCACTCTGAGCGGGCATCTGTATCCGGTCAACAGTGTCGCTTTCAGTCCGGACGAACTGCATATCGCTTCCGCATCCCATGACAATACCGTGCTGGTGTGGGATGCAGAAACCGGCAGTCCGACGATGCTGCTGGAGCATTCCGTTCCGGTCAGAAGCGTCGCGTTCAGTCCTGACGGCAAAAGAATTGCTTCGGGAGCAGAGGATAAGACGGTGCGGCTCTGGGACAGAGAAACCGGGTTTCCGCTGTTTGCAATGAACGGGCATTCGGGATTTGTAACCTCTGTGGCTTTCAGTTCGGACAGCAGGCGGATTGCTTCTGCCTCTTATGATAAAACCGTCCGGGTCTGGGATGCGGAGACCGGTGACCCGGATTTCATACTGACCGGGCATTCGGATCCGGTCAACAGCGCTGCGTTCAGTCCTGACGGCAAACGTATTGCTTCGGCTTCTTCGGACAGGATTGTCAGAATGTGGAATGCGGAAGAGGATTGCAGACGCTTCGTTCTGACCGGAAATGCAAACTGGATCGGAGGTGCTGCTTTCAGCCCTGACGGTAAAAAATTGGTGCTCGGATATGATGACATACTGAGGCTGTGGGATGTGAATACCGGCAGGGAAATTATGATAATGAAAGGACATTCGGGATGGATCGGCGGTGTGTCCTTCAGTCCTGACGGCAAACGTATTGCTTCCTCGTCAAAAGACAAAACTGTCCGGCTGTGGAACGCAGATACCGGCGACCCTCTGCGCACGCTGACCGGTCATTCGGACTGGGTCTCAAGCGTCTGTTTCAGTCCTGACGGCAGACGGCTTGCTTCCGCGTCTTATGACAATACAGTGCGTATCTGGGACCCGGACAGGGCTGCGGCTATTCTCACTTTGAACGGGCATTCGAGTTATGTCATAAGTGCTGCTTTCAGTCCGGACGGCAAACGGATTGCTTCCGCGTCAAAAGATAAAACGGTTCGGATCTGGTCGGCGGATACGGGCAGGCAGTTACTCATAATGTCCGGGCATTCGGACGGGGTTGAAAGTGTCAGTTTCAGTCCTGACGGCAAATATATAGCTTCTGCCTCGGATGACAAGACCGTGCGCTTATGGAATGGGATTTCCGGCGGGCATATCATCACGTTGAACGGACATTCGAACGAGGTGCAAAGTGTCAGTTTCAGTCCGGACAGCAGTTATATTGCTTCGGCATCTTATGATAAGACGGTCCGGCTCTGGGATGTGAAAACCGGGAAACTGCTCGCCGCTCTGGCCGGGCATTCCAACTGGGTCACCAGTGTCAGTTTCAGTCCTGACGGCAGACACCTGTGTTCGACCTCTTTGGACAATACTCTCAGTATATGGCTGCTTCATCTGACAAGGGCATATCTGAAATCAGGGAAAAATGACCCGAAATTCAAGACTGTCTATGACTGTTCTTTTGAATTGTTCCCTTACATAAGAGACGGTGCTGTTCTGACATATACCGGGTATCGGGTCCGCCGGCTGCCGGTTCCCGGCATTCAGACGCCGTGGTATTACGGTCATCCGAGACCGGCTGACAAAAACCCTGTCCGATGGATATTTGAAGTTGGGTCAGTAACAGGTCGAAAGTAACGGGTTACAGGTAACAGGTTGCAGGTTACACAGGTAACAGGTAACAGGTTGCAGGTTACACAGGTAACAGGTAACAGGTAACAAGTTGCAGGTCGCAGGTAACCCTGTTGCCTGTTGCCTGCAACCTGCAACCTGCAACCTGTAACCTGCGACCTCTAACCTACTAAGGATCAGACGAAATGGAAAATGAGGAAATCCTTTATTTTAACGGCATAGACGGCTCTACCGGCGACTACAGTATGCCGCCCATGAGCAGCGGGAAATTGGCCGGATTTATCACCGGTGAGGAAAAGCCTGAAAATCTGGATGAGCTGAAATTCAGGCATACGCAGGGCGAACATTACGGACTTGCCGAGGGAATTGATCCCAAAAATCTGGCAGAATCCGGGTGGGGAATTATCTTCACCCATGACGCAGACCCTGCTGTCAAAGCCTGCTTAGGCGAACTGATCGCTTTGCGGAAAGATCAGGCAGGGGAGCGTTTCAGGATTTACGAAAAAGAAGAGGGATATCGTCCCGGAGAATCAAAACCCGGGTTTCTGGCTCGTCACAATGTGTCTCCGGGTCCCGTTGACCCGGAGCGGATGCCCTATTATCTTATGATTGTCGGAAGTCCTGCCGCTATTCCTTATGAGTTTCAATATCAGTTGGATGTGCAGTTTGCAGTAGGCAGAATCTTTTTCGACACCCTTCGGGAGTACGCCGATTATGCTGCCGGTGTCAAAGCAGCAGAAACCGGGAAAATCCGGCTGCCTCGTGAGATGAGCTTTTTCGGTGTGGCAAATCCGGATGACAAAGCAACGAATTTAAGCAGCGATTATCTGGTAAAGCCTTTGTCTGAACGGCTTGCCAAAGGTCATCCGAACTGGCGTTTCAACACATTTCTGAAGGATCAGGCAGGCAAAAGTCAATTAAGCCGTCTGCTCGGCGGAGATATGACTCCGGCTTTGCTTTTCAGTGCGAGTCACGGCTTGTCTTTTCCATTAAATGACTCACGTCAGATTCCGCATCAGGGGGCATTGCTGTGTCAGGACTGGCCCGGGCCCCTTCAATGGAAAGGCAGAGGAGGAATTCCCCAGGATTTTTATTTTGCAGGCGAAGATTTGATTCGGTATGCGAATCTCTCAGGGCTGATTGCCTTTTATTTTGCCTGTTACGGTGCAGGGACGCCGTTGAATGACGAATTTTCCAAACAGACATTCAAAAAGCGTGAAGCTATTGCGCCCTATCCCTTTCTGGCAGGATTGCCGACAAAAATGCTGAGTAATTCCAAAGGCAGCGCGCTGGCGGTCATAGGGCATGTGGAACGTGCATGGGGATATTCTTTTGCATGGCCCGGGGTCGAACCTCAGACAACGGTATTCGAAAGCACATTGAAACGTCTGTTAGAAGGGCATCCTGTAGGCTCTGCTTTTGAATTTTTCGACGACCGTTATGCGGAACTGGCATCGGACCTTAGTATCGAACTCGAAGAAATCGAATACGGGAAAAAAGCCAATCCCTACGAACTCGCAGGAATGTGGACCGCAAATAATGACGCGCGCAGTTATGTGATTCTCGGGGATCCGGCAGTCCGTTTGCCCGTAGTCGCAGGAGAAGAAAATCCTGCCGAGCGGCCCGTGATCGAAGTGAATGAACGGTATCAGGCGGCCGAACAGCCGATTATGCTGAAAGAAGAGGCTGATCTTCCGGTGTCTGAGAAAGACATTTCTTCTCATTCCGGCCAAGAGACATCGGAACCTGAACTTCCCGTATCGTCTGCCGAGAGTTCTCCGAAACCGCCGAATCTGGCTGAAACGGATTTCGGGCTGTTTGATATGGGGAAAAGCATTGCCGATTCTCTCAAAGAAGTTTCTGCAAAATTAACCCAAATACTGACGCGGGTTGTGGATGATCTGACGAGCCTTGAAGTTATGACTTATACCTCGGATAATCTTGAGAATGCCGAGTATGACGCCGAGACAAAATCCTTCGGAACTTCTGCATGTTTGAAAGCATATACCCGTGTCGAGTCAGACGGCGATATGATAAATCTGATTCCTGAACGATCAGAGATTGTTCGGGAAAATGAAGAACGGGCAACCGGTACGGAAATTGATGAGAAATTATGGCATATCCATCAGACAATGGTCGCTCAGGCGCAGACCGGCAGAGTTGCTTTTGTCAAAGCCCTTGCAGAAGTTGCCGGAACATTGATTAAAACGATAAAATAATGAGGTTAGGGGTCAGAGGTTAGGGGTCAGAGGTGATTTTACCTCTCACCTCGTGCCCCTGACCTCTGACCCCTGTTCAGGAGGTTTTAATGGCGGATTTCAATGTGTTTTTTCCTCATCTGCTCAAACACGAAGGCGGATTTGTAAACCATCCGAGCGATCCGGGCGGGGCTACCAACAAAGGCGTCACGATGAATACATTCAGGCAGTTTGCCAAAGACCTTTTGGGCGTCGAACCCACCCTGAGCAATCTGAAGAATCTCAGCAATGAGCAGGCAGGCAAGATTTACAAGAAAATGTACTGGGATAAGATCAGAGGGGATGAAGTCTCTTTTCAGGAATTGGCAAATATTGTGTTTGATTTTTATGTCAATGCCGGCGCAAACGGGGCAAAGCTTTTGCAGCGGGTTCTGAAAGATATGGGACAGAGCATCACTATAGACGGCGTTATCGGTCCGGCAACGATGAAAACCCTTGACAGCCTTGACCAGCGGGAAGTCTATCAGCGTTACAAAAACGGACGGATTGCTTATTATCAGACTCTTGTCAGAAAAAATCCCAAACTGAAAGTTTTTCTCAAAGGCTGGCTCAACAGAGTCAATACCTTTCCGGATATGTTCGGCGTGGATTTCGGGCTGATAGATATCGGAGAAGATGCTGTATCTTCTTTAAAAGATGTTTCTAAAAAAGTGGCAGAGATGCTTTCCCGTGCAGTGGACGATCTGAGCAGTCTGGAAGTGATGACTTACACAAGCGACAACATGGAAGCTGCTGCATATCATCCTGATACCAAAACATTTTCCGGCGGTGCAAGTCTTCGGGCATATACCCGGATTGAGCCTGACGGCGATATGGTCAACCTTATTCCCGAAAGAACGCAGACGATTCAGGAAGGCGAAGAATCCCTGACCGGAGTCGGTATTGACGAGCAGTTGTGGCGTATTCACCGAGTCATGGCGGCTCAGGCGCAGACCAGCCGGACGGCTTTTCTCAAGGCATTGTCCGAAACTGCGGGAACGCTGTTCGGCATTCTTCAGAAATGAGGAACTGACAGCTATAGACTTCCAGAAATTGAATTTCACTGCGTCATCGGTCGGAGATATACGAAAAGTATGATCTCCTCCCTGCTTCCTTGTGAAATTCAATTTCTGAAAATCTATATATAAATCAGGATGCAGGGATTATGACAGGTTGAACGATCAAAAATCCTTGCATCCTTAAAAAAATAATTCAAATCTGATTTGACAACCATGTCGGATTTTTTCATCAAGCGTGGGATACAGGGATATGCAGGGGAATAACATATTACAAAAATTGACAAATACGGAAAAGCTGATTGCCCGTCTGACAGTGCTGAAGCCTGAGATTATCTCGCGATATAAAGCTAAGGAAATAGGGCTGTTCGGCTCTTTTGTCCGTGATGAGCAAAAAAATGACAGTGATATTGATCTGCTGGCAGACTTTGATGAAGAGGCAGACCTGTTCGATCTGATAGGATTGGCTCAGTTTTTAGAAGAAAAGTTTAACCGGAAAGTTGATGTTGTTCCTAAGAATGCTCTGAGAACAGAGCTTAGGGAGTCGGTTCTCCGGGAAGTTGTGGTTATATGAGAGATCACAGACTCTGTCTGAAAGATATTTTCTCAGCAATGGAAAGCATCGAAGCTTTTGTTCATAAAATGGATTTTAAAGAATTTCAGGCTGATGATAAGACATCGAGTGCGGTCATCAGAAAACTTGAAATAATCGGAGAAGCAGCAAAATATGTTCCGGATGAGATACGGCATAACTATCCCGATGTTCCTTGGAAAGAAATGTCCGGAATGAGAGACAAGCTTATTCATTTCTACTTCGGAACAGATTATCAATTGGTCTGGAAAGCAATAAAAGAACGTCTCCCTAAAGTCAAATCAATGATTCGTAAAATCTTGCAAGATTGATCGCCGAGCAGTCGGGGGCTTTCCGGTGAACAAAAATTTCATTCTTTGTCGGACGGTCTCATGTCCGTCGTGAAAGAAAAATAGGCAGTGATGCAGAAGAGGCGACAGTTCTGAATCGCCTTTTACACACTGCCTCATTAAAATAAGGAGGTGATAAACGAACTTTTGTTTCAAAAGAAAGAACGGCTTTAAAATCAACTGATATTTTGTATTAAAAGGAAAAAATATGAAATCTTCACTCACTGTGTTTGCGGTTGTCTGTCTTGTTCTGACGGCGGGAACGGCAGTTGTGGCAAATGCTCAGACTTTTGATGAAAATTCCGCCGACATCACCAACAAATACATGCCCTTCAGCCTGGGGAAGACGCTGGTTTTTGCTCAGATGGATAAGGCGACTTCCAAGCCGAACGGGAAATATGCGTATTGGCATTGTACAGGTTACGACATTGTGGACGGCGTGAAATGCCTGAAAGTGAATGCGACAGGCTGGTCATTGACTACGACCGGTATCTGCGCAATACACTTCATGCTTTTTCTTTTTCTTTTTTTTTATTGGTATGCCCAGTCTGTTGACGGCAGTGTATATGTGCTTCAGTTTGCAGAATTCGGCAATACAGTGCCTGTCGGCGTCGGTAATATCATCACTATGGGTAAGATTTTTTTGCAACGCTGTTTATGGGATCTGAGGCGCAGGTATCATCCTTGGCGAACAAGACTGTCACCACAAATACCGGGCTCGGAACATTCAAGGGCTGCCTTGAAGTGGCTACGGAGATATTGGGTACACTGTCTTTTGCCCCGGGTATCGGTTCGGTAAAACAGATTGACAGGCTCGGCGGTATTTCGGAACTGGCGGCTTTCTGTGTTTCCGCCCAAACCCCAAACCAGTCTGTATGACATCACCGGAGACGGCAAAACCGGCCTGGAAGAAGCGATTTATGCCCTTCAGTTTTACAGCCGGCGCATTTGTGCAGGGGATATTTACATTGACCTCCGGCGTCTTTGCGGCAAACAGCGCGATTCCTGCCAAATTTACCTGCAATGGTGAAGATGTTTCTCCGCCTCTGGCATGGACAAAGCAGCCGCGCCGGCACGCAAAGTTTTGTTCTGATAACGGATGACCCCGATGCCATTCCTGTTGCCGGTTATACATGGGATCATTGGATAGTCTATGACATTCCGGCTTCGGCAACAGCGCTCCCGGAAAACGACGTGGCATTCGCAGCGGGGCGAATCTCCCTGCCGGAGCAAAGCAGGGAATCAACTCATTTCCCGGCGAGCAGTACGGAGGTCCCTGTCCGCCTTCGGGAACTCACCGCTATTACTTCAAACTGTATGCCGGTGTTTCTTGCAACACTGAATCCTGCGAACACCGACAAAACCGGAATCGAAGCTGCCATGAGCGGTCATCTGCTTGGGCAGACCGAGCTGGTCGGGACTTATACAGTAGCGACCAGGAAACGCTGACCCGAAGATATGCAGGGACAGGCCGTGGCCTGCGCCCCTGCACGTCAAATTCGCTCTGCTTCTGTATCGAACTGAAAAGAGAGAACTGTTTATGTTTATCATTCATGCCGGAAAAGAAAACAGCGGCGGCTTGCTGGGCTTATGGCGAGATATTCCATCCGGTTCTCTTTCTTTTTCAGAGCCTTCGGAATCAAAGGAAGAGACCGGATGCCTCTGTTCATTGCCGGATAATCTGCCTGAGGCAGAGGCGTCAATCTCTCGTTTAGAAACAGATTTGCAGACAAAAATTCATGCTCTTTCAAGAGGAGGAGAATTTCTCAGACATTTATCTGTGAATGACTCGCTGTCTTTCGGCATTTATTCGGATTCGGACACAGACAGCCCGGAAATCAGATTGCAACAGCATCTGGCATGGCGGAAAAGAGGCGGAAAAGATTCGGTATCTTTCGGGTGGGGATTTTCAGATAACTATTCGGAAAGCCTGAGCGAATTCGAGACATTTATCCGGAAGATATCCGAATTTCTCAAACCGACCCTTTGTATCGAAACCCGGGTTCAGGAAAACCTGTTTGCCCGCACCCGCGCTGAAATGGACGGCGATCTGAAAACGCTCTGGAATTTTACAGACGGTGAATTTTCGGCTTATGCCTCGCTGCATCAGCGGAATGTCTCCTTTGCATTGGATTCACGGACTGCGCTGTTTCAACTGCTGGCTCAGATTATTTCCGGAGCCGCCGCGCTTGCTGTCAGATTCAGCCTGCCCGGAGGTGCGATAACCGCATTGCCCGCGGCTTGGCGTTATATTCAGGATGTCATGCAGATATCTGCGGGAATCCGCTTATGAGCGCAATCACTTTTGAAATGCTTTCACACGGGCATCAAAACCGGTATGCTTTTCCTTGTTGTTGTCACGGACTGTATCTGACACAATATGAATGTTGTGTATGAATCAAGTAATGATCATGAACCTCGTCCATTATTTTGCGATTTTTGGTGAATGACATATGTTACCTTGTGTGGTAAAAAGAATAAATAAGGTTACCTGATAATCAAAAGTTATGTTCCGACTTTTTATCTTATTGATTTGAAAGTATAAATGTACAACAATATTAAAAATATTCAGAAATTGACACATATTTATGAATCCGGCAACTTGAATATCAATGAGTTCAGAGGGTCATATTTAAATAATGGATGGAGATTATTTGAAGGACCTGCAAAAGAAGCCCTTAATTTTCTGGATGATGAATGTATTGACTGTGTAGTAACATCACCCCCATATTTTTGGTTAAGAGATGAGATATTTTAAAACAAACAGATTCGGAAAACATGGCATAACAAGTCATTCCAGCGGATTTGAGGGGATTATCAATAAGGTTGCTCCCTGCAAAGATTCATGGAATTACGGGCAAAATCAAATCAAGTATGTTTCAAAACAGTTTCAGTCATTTTATCTGTCTTCACTTATTGTTATTGAACCCCGAAAAATTGTTCTGTCTCTCATAAATGCCGGGAGAAAAAACAGATGTCCTCTTACACTGATTATGCTGATCTCGAAATCAGCCTCTACCGTTGCTACGACAACAGTTATGCCGTTGAAATGCGCTTCAGCCATCCGGACAGCGATGCGGATATCCGTCTGCTGAGGTCGGGACCTGTTATCCGTTTCGATTCCGGTGTATTGCAGGAGAATATCCTCAACAATGAGCGATACGGTCAACTGCTTTCCGAAAGCTTTTTTGCCGATCCCGAAGTTCTGTCTGCATTTGACAAAGCCTGCGGGAATGCTCAGACCCTGAATGTGCCGCTGCGTCTGAGACTGTTTATCTGGACAGGAGCATCGGAACTGCATCTTCTGCGATGGGAAACCCTGCGGGATCCCCGGGACAATACTCCGCTTCTGACCGGCGAAAAAATTCTTTTCTCGCGTTATCTCAGCAGCCTTGACTGCAGGCCCGTTCGGCTGCTGGCTGCTGCTGATCTGAAAGCTCTGGTCGTGATTGCAGATCCGCTTGATCTTTCCGAATACAATTTGGCGAAGATAGATGTAAAGGGCGAACTGGAAAGGGCTGAGGCAGGTCTGGTCCGTACCCGTATATCCGCACTGGGCAATGGAAATAAAGCAAGCTTGAACAATATGATCGCAGGGCTGCGTGAGGGCTGCGATATTTTATATTTGGTCTGTCACGGCGCGCTGGTAAAAGGCGAACCGCAGCTTTTTCTCGAAGATGACTCTGGCAAAGTGCGCCGCACTCCCGGAAGCGAACTGATTGCCCGGCTGAACGAACTTCAGAAGATTCCCCGGCTGATTGTGCTTGCTTCCTGCCAGAGTGCCGGAACCGGAAACGAAGGGGCGGCATTGGCAGCATTGGGTCCCCGTCTGTCCGAAGTCGGTATCCCGGCAGTTCTTGCAATGCAGGGAAATGTGACTATGGAGACCGTGGCAAAATTTATGCCCGTGTTCTTTGAAGAACTGCATCGTGACGGTCAGATTGACCGGGCAATGGCTGTGGCACGAGGCGCAGTGAGGGAGCGGCCCGACTGGGGTTTGCCGGTGCTGTTCTTGCGCCTCAAAAGCGGGCGGCTCTGGTACACGCCCGGATTTGCCGGGGATCAGCAGGGAATGGAAAAATGGCCTGCTCTGATTAACAATATCCGCCAGAGCCGATGTACGCCCATACTGGGGCCGGGTCTGAGCGAATCACTGCTCGGATCACGCCGCGAGATTGCACGTCGCTGGGCTGAATCCTATCATTTTCCAATGGCGCCCCATCATAAAGATGATCTTCCTCAGGTTGCCCAATATCTGGCTGTGAATCAGGAATATTTTTTTCCTCGGGACAAATTTCAGGAATATCTTCGCCAAGAATTGCTCAAACACTACGGAAAAGCTTTGCCGGATGAGTTGGATAAAGCCCCGCTGGAAGAACTGATGAAGGCGGTAGGAAACCTTCGCCGTGAAAGCGATCCCGAAGACCCGCACCGCATTCTGGCAGAGCTTCCTTTGCCGATCTATATCACAGGCGATTACGGCAATCTGTTGGACACTGCGCTCACAGCCGCAGGCAAATCCCCGCGCGTGGATATGTGCCGATGGAACACGGAAATCGAGGATATTCCGTCTGTTTACGATGATGAGCCGGATTATCAGCCTGATAATGAGCATCCGCTGGTCTATCATCTTTTCGGCAGGATTCATCAGCAGGAATCTTTGGTTCTCACCGAAGATGACTACTTTGACTACCTCATCGGCGTGACCGGAAACAAAGAACTGATTCCGGGCGCGGTCCGCCGCAATTTGGTTGATACTGCCCTTTTGTTTGTGGGTTTCAAGCTGGACGACTGGGATTTCCGGGTTCTGTTCCGCAGCATTATGAGCAGAGAGGGCGGACGGAGGCGCAGAAAATATGCTCATGTGGGCGTGCAGGTTGATCCGGAGCAGGGCAGCATTCTCAATCCGGAGCGTGCGCGTCAATATCTGGAAAAATATTTCGAGGAAGCCTCTGTCAGCATATTCTGGGGCAGTGCGGAGGATTTTATCCGAGAGTTGAAAAAGCGGTGGGATGGGAGTAAAGTGAGAAATGAGAAGTGAGGAGTGAGAATTGAAAAGTGAGAAGTGAGAAATAAGAATTTTCAATTCTCACTTCTCACTTCCAAATTCTCACTTCCCTGCGGATAATTCCTTCTCTTGCAAGAAATTCAAGCACTTCGCACACCGGAAGCCCTACCACATTGGTGTAAGAGCCGAATACACATTTCACAAGAAAGGAACCGAGTCCCTGAATGGCATAAGCCCCGGCTTTGTCAAAAGGTTCTTGGGTGTGAATATACCATTCGATCTCTTCCTCGCTCAGGTCTTTGAAAAGAACCTGCGTGATAACAGTTTCCGAAAATTTCCGGTTTTTCGCTTTGCAGCATACGGAATATCCGGTAAAGACCTGATGAGTCCGCGCACTGAGGCGTTTTAACATAGCCCGCGCCTCTGCTTTTGTGCCGGGCTTTCCGAGTATGATGCCGTCAATCAGCACAATGGTATCCGCGGCAATTACCCAACTGTGAGGATATTTTTCCGCGACTTCTCCGGCTTTTGCCTCAGCCAGTATTCTGACATAAGTTTCCGGCAAAACTTCGGGTACGGAGCTTTCATCGAATCCGCTGGGAATAACAGAAAAAGAAAGCCCTGCCTGTTCCAGCAGAAGCCGCCGCCGCGGGGATTCGGATGCAAGGATCAGAGTCGGCATGTTTGATGAAGATGTTGAATTATTCATTGGTAAATTCATTTTCCTCGTTCCCAAGCCCCGGCTTGGGAACGCATCTGCGCCCGAAGCCCCG
>DYRK01000660.1 GCA_020718785.1 Desulfatirhabdium butyrativorans
AACCTGCAACCTGTAACCTGCAACCTGTAACCTGATTTACCATCCCATCTGTTTTTTTACAGACTGCAACGTGAGCTTGATGCAAGTTTTCAGGGTATCGCCGACCCCGTCGCCGTTGATCGCGCTGGCCGGGAAAAAAGGTACTTTGAGCTGACGGTTCAGGTCTTTTTCCATCTGGGCGATTGACATCAGCGGAATTCCCTGTTTGGCAAGGTCCCTTTTGTTATGTTGCATGACTAAGGGAATTTTGAGAATATTGATGCCGTATTCTTTCAGGTTCTGATGAAGGTCTTTCAGGGACAGCATGTTTTTTTCGCGGCGGACTTTAAGCGAATCCGCGACAAATACGAGACCGTCAACTTCCCTCAGAACCATCTTCCTTGTGGAACTGTATTTCACCTGTCCCGGTACGGTGTATAACTGGAGCCGCACATCATAGTCCCGTATTTTGCCGATGCCCAGGGGGAGGAAATCGAAGAAAAGAGTACGGTCTCCTTCCGTGTTGGCGGACACCATATCGCCGATGGCCTGTTTTCTGAATGTTTTGAAGATATATTCAAGGTTTGTCGTTTTTCCGCACCTTCCCGGTCCGTAGTAAACGATTTTACACTCTATCTCCTTATTTTTCAAATTGATATTTGCCATAGTCCAAGACTCGTAACTCCCGGTTTGCAGTCTTGCAGGCCGGCTTTGCACTCAAAGAGCAGGCATATCCCGCTCAGGAGTACAGTGCCGACCTGCACTCTGATATTCAGATGCTTATGATTTTTATATCCAGACTGTAAAATCCCTGTTTGGGGCCTGATTCGATTTTTGATTTCGAAGAAACAACCGCTTTGCCGTTAAACATCGCTATCGGGGAATAAAACTGAACATTATCGAGCATGACGCCGATGTTCAGCGTTTCGATCAGTTCCGTGTCATTGCCGGAAACCAGCAGGTTGATGACCCTGCCGGCCTGGAAACTGACGTCATATTCGATGGTTTCCCCTTTTCGGGGTCCCTGGGTCAGAGCGATTCCCACTGAACTGATGTCAATGATATTTTCTTCTTCTTCCGCAGCCTCCTCCTCAATCTCTTCTTCGGCATCGGCAGACATCGCGGGTTCGGGTTCGCCGGCAGCTTTTGCAGACGCTGCCGCCGGACCTCTCAGCGATTCAACCGACGGAATCATCATTTTTCCGGCTTTTTGCGGAAGCTTTATATCAATTCCTTTGCTGTCAAGGATACCCTGAAAAAAAACACGCAGCCTGCCCAGTTGATCCGGCGTGAAAAAATCACTTTCAAACCATTGCTGATAACGGCTGACCGCCTCATCTATCGAATCAATGGCTTTGTGACATCTGATGATATTTTTCGCAGCTTCCACCCGCAAAGATTCTCTTTCGATCAGGCTGTTGAATTCTTTCAGGGCCCTTTCAAACTGACCGAACTTTGCCAGCGCGATAGCCCCTTCCAGCGCGCCTGCGTCCGTATCTTTTGAGAAGGAAAATTTTTCTTTTATAATATCCTGTATTTTTTCAGGAAGCTCAACCGACAGGGGTTCATTTTCTATTCTGTCGATCTTTTCTTTCAGGACGTTGATTTTTTTTGCGATAACACCCAGCAGATTTTTGTTCTTTATCAGCTCTTCATTTTTTTTGACAAGCTGCCCCGCGCGCAGATAATTTTCTTTAGCCTCATAAAGCAGCCCCTGAGACTGATAAAGTTCTGCCTGCTGTAAAAATGATTTGATCTGTTTCTTTACGTCCATGCGGCACCTTCACCCCTTAACACACAAGGTCTGATAACGCTGCCATTCTTCTGATGAATTTACAGCCAATAACTTAGACAGCTTATCCTATATTTTTATCCTGATGTCAATATCGCTTTTTCCGAACATACAGCTTTGATGTGAAACGATTCCGCACCCTGCTGAAAATAACGGACACGGCATCTGTTTTGCAAGACCTTAATTTTTATTTCATAAAACAGAGGCGCCGGTCAATAGGGTGAACAGAGTATTTGAGGGTAGAAATCTTCTGCCCGCGGTTAAAGACCGCTTTTATTTTATTGACAATGATAAAAATTATGTTATCAAACACATCAAACTACAGGGGGAATTTTTCGCAGAATGCTGAAAAAGATGATTAACTTTTTATTTTTATTAATAAATTGATAAAAGGAGAACATTATGGACAAGAAAGTGACCGTAGTAGGTGCCGGCAATGTGGGCGCAACCGCAGCCCAGAGACTGTGTGAAAAAGAATTGTGCGATGTGGTGCTTGTGGATATTGTCGAAGGCGTTCCTCAGGGAAAATCCCTTGACCTTACAGAAGCCGCGCCCATTGAAAAACATGATGCCCATGTCACCGGCGCAAACGCTTATGATGCAACTGAAGGTTCCGATATCGTCATCATTACCGCGGGCATTCCCAGAAAGCCGGGCATGAGCCGCGATGATCTGATCAGCACCAATGCGGGCATTGTCAAAAAAGTGACGCAGGAAGTGGCAAAACGCTCGCCCAATGCCGTGCTGATTATTGTGAGCAACCCGCTGGATGCTATGTGTCATGTGGCTTACGACGCGAGCGGCTTTGCCAAAAACAAAGTCATCGGAATGGCAGGCGTTCTGGATTCCGCGAGGTTCAGAGCTTTTATCGCGATGGAACTGAATGTTTCTGTTGAAAGCACTCACGCTTTTGTGCTTGGCGGTCACGGCGACACTATGGTGCCGCTGCCGCGGTATTCCACGGTTGCCGGTATTCCCATCACGGAACTCATGTCAAAAGAGCGGATTGACGCGCTGGTGAAAAGAACGGCAAACGGCGGCGCGGAAATTGTCAGCCTTCTGAAAACCGGAAGCGCGTATTATGCCCCGGCTTCCGCGGCAGTGGAAATGGCAGAGTCCATTCTCAAAGACAAGAAAAAAGTCCTTCCCTGCGCGGCATATCTTCAGGGCGAATACGGATTCAAGGACCTTTTCATCGGTGTTCCTGTCAAACTGGGAGCAGCGGGTGTGGAGCAGATCATTGAAATCAAGCTTACCGCGGAGGAAAAAGCCGCGCTTCAAAAATCCGCCAATGCTGTGGAAGAATTGAAAGCCGTGCTGAAGAAAATCGGATCCTGAAATATCCCTTTGTAATATAACAAACTAAGTTTCTTCAAGAAACTTAGTTTGTTTCCCCGGTTTTTCATCCTCGTTCCCAAGCCCCGGCTTG
>DYRK01000087.1:0-8184 GCA_020718785.1 Desulfatirhabdium butyrativorans
AAATTTATTTTGTCAATAAGTTCCCGCTTTTTTTTAACCCGGATTCAAGGATTAAAGGATTTTCAGGATTTGAGAAAAAGCCTCTCGATCTTTTGAACAGCAATCCTGAAAATCCCGTAATCCTTGAATCCCGGTCAAAAATCAGGGTTCAAATCTTGACCGTCTTACAGATTCCTGTTACATGCAGTTTGAAACTGCTATTGGTTTTACAACACAACTCAAAAGGAGTCATAATGCCGAAACGCAAAGATATTAACAAGATACTCATCATCGGCTCAGGTCCTATAATCATCGGACAGGCATGCGAATTCGATTATTCCGGCACACAGGCATGCAAAGCCCTGCGCGCTCTGGGTTATAAAATCGTACTGGTCAATTCGAATCCGGCAACGATTATGACGGATCCGGGAATGGCTGACGTGACATATATCGAGCCGCTCAATGTCAGAATACTGACCGAAATCATCGCGGCAGAAAGACCCGATGCCCTGCTTCCGAATCTCGGCGGACAATCGGGCCTGAATCTGTCTTCGGAACTTGCAAAAGCCGGGGTTCTGAAAGAATACGGGGTGCAGATCATCGGCGTCAGCCTGGATGCTATTGAACGCGGGGAAGATCGGACCGCATTCAAACAGACTATGGAAAAACTCGGAATTGACATGCCCCGCGGAAAAACCGTGAACAATATGGCAGACGCGAAAAAAGCCGCCGAAGAATTCGGTTATCCTGTCGTGATAAGACCCGCGTACACTATGGGAGGAACCGGCGGGGGCTTGGTTTACAATATCGAGGAACTTCGTACCATTGCCGCACGCGGACTTTCGGCAAGCATTATTCATCAGGTGCTTGTGGAAGAATCGGTACTTGGCTGGGAAGAACTGGAACTGGAAGTAGTCCGGGACTCGAAAAATCAGATGATCACAGTCTGTTTTATCGAAAACGTGGATGCCATGGGCGTTCATACCGGCGATTCTTTCTGTACCGCGCCCATGCTGACCATCAGCCCCGAACTTCAGCAGCGTCTTCAGGAATATTCCTATAAAATCGTGGAGGCTATAGAGGTTATCGGCGGAACCAACATTCAGTTCGCGCATGATCCCGAAACCGGCCGGGTGGTTGTGATTGAAATCAATCCGAGAACATCCCGATCTTCCGCGCTGGCTTCCAAAGCCACGGGTTTTCCGATTGCCTTTGTATCTTCGCTGCTTGCCGGGGGACTGACATTAGACGAAATTCCTTACTGGCGGGACGGAACCCTTGATAAATACACGCCTTCCGGCGATTATGTGGTGGTAAAATTTGCCCGCTGGGCATTTGAGAAATTCGAAGGAGCAGAAGATAAGCTGGGAACTCAGATGCGCGCTGTGGGCGAAGTCATGAGCATCGGAAAGACTTATAAAGAGGCATTCCAGAAAGCCATCCGTTCCCTTGAAATCGGCCGTCACGGATTGGGATTTGCCAAAAATTTCAATACGCTGTCTTTGGATACCCTGATGAATATGCTCTCGATCCCCACCAGCGAGCGTCAGTTCATCATGTATGAGGCATTGCGGAAAGGAGCGGATATTCAGGAGCTTTACCGGAAAACCCATATCAAGCCCTGGTTCACAGAGCAGATGCGCGAGCTTGTAAATTTTGAAGAAACTATCCTTAAATATAAAGGACAAGTCCCGCCTGATGATCTGCTCATTCAAGCGAAAAAAGACGGATTCGCGGACAAATATCTCTCCAAAATTCTTTGCGTTACGGAAAAAGAGATACGCGAAAAACGGATATCGCCGGGTGTCACGGAAACATGGGATGCTGTTCCGGTAAGCGGTGTGGAAAATGCCTCGTATTACTACTCCACGTATCATGAAGTAAAAGCCTCGGCAGGAATGAAATCCGAAAAAAAGGGCAAAGGCAAAAAAATCATGGTGCTGGGCGGCGGTCCCAACCGTATCGGACAGGGAATCGAGTTTGACTACTGTTGCGTCCATGCCGCGTTTGCTATCCGAGACGAAGGCTATGAATCCATCATGGTCAATTGCAACCCGGAAACGGTTTCTACAGATTATGACACTTCGGATACCCTTTATTTTGAACCGCTTACGGTCGAGGATGTCCTGAGCATTTATGAAAAGGAAAAACCCGAAGGCGTGATTGTCCAGTTCGGCGGACAGACGCCCCTGAATCTTGCCGACGAATTAGCCGAAGCCGGAGTCAGAATTCTGGGAACAAGTCCTGAAACCATTGATCTGGCAGAAGACCGGGACCGCTTCCGAAAAGTCATGCGGAAATTGGGAATTCCTCAGCCCAGATCGGGTATGGCAAGCACTTTTGAGGAGGCATTGGAAATCGCGAAAGACATCGGATATCCGCTCATGGTCAGACCTTCTTATGTGCTGGGCGGACGTGCCATGCAGGTGGTTTTGGATGAGGAAATGCTGGAACATTATATGAGCGTTGCGACAGATGTCTCACCGGAACGGCCCATTCTGATTGACAAATTTTTAGAATACGCCATAGAAGCAGAAGCGGACGCAATTGCCGACGGGACCAATGCTTTTGTGCCTGCGGTCATGGAGCATATAGAGCTTGCAGGGGTTCATTCCGGGGATTCCGCGTGCGTGATTCCGCCGGTCAGTATTCCTCTGAGACATATTGAGACAATCAAGGAGTATTCCCGGAAAATCGCCATAGAACTCAAGGTCGTGGGTCTGCTGAATGTTCAGTTCGCAATCGTCAATGACACGGTGTATATCCTAGAAGCCAATCCCAGAGCTTCGCGCACTGTGCCGATTGTCTCCAAAGTATGCAATATTCAGATGGCTCGTTTGGCAACGCGGATCATGCTGGGGAAAAAGCTGTCGGAACTGAATCTTACGGAAAAACGCATTCCTCATTTCGGAGTCAAAGAAGCGGTATTTCCTTTCAATATGTTCCCGGAAGTGGATCCGATTCTGGGACCTGAAATGCGCTCGACCGGCGAAGTTCTGGGATTGTCTCATTCTTTCGGCAGAGCTTTTTTCAAGTCGCAGGAAGCGATTCAGTCGCCGCTGCCCCTTGAGGGAACCGTGCTGATAACCGTGACAGATGCGGACAAACCCAGTATTCTCGAACCTGCCCGGCTTTTCAGGGAAATGGGATTCAGGATTCTGGCAACCAAAGGAACTCGGGAGTTCCTCGCAGAAAACGGCATTCAGGCAGAGCCGATCAAAAAATTGGGATACGGAAGACCCGATATTACGGATGCCATTAAAAACGGCGAGGTTCAGCTGGTAGTCAATACTCCGGGAGGAAAACAGAGTCAGGATGATGATTCCTACATCCGCAAAGCAGGAATCAAATACAAAATCCCCAATATCACGACTCCTGCCGGCGCGCTGGCTGCTGCCAGAGGTATCTCCGAGAGAAGAAAAGGAAAACCCGTCGTCAGATCGCTTCAGAAATATCATGCAGATATCGAGCAGTTCAATTCGATAGGGCAGTAAAATGGTCAGTCCCCTAGGGACTTCTGAAAATAGCCCGGCAATTTATTGCCGGGAATAATTTAACGTGAGTTCGACGCAAGTCTGCGTTTCCCCCTTTTGTAAAGGGTGATTAAGGGGGATTTTCAGCATGTTATGCAGAAAATCCCCCCTGCCCCCCTTTACGAAAGGGGGATTTGAAACATGCTGATCCGACCCCTTATTTTCTTACATCGAACTCACGTTAATTTATTGCCCGGAAATTTATGCCGGGAAAAAATCAATAAAAAATCAAACCCCCGGCAATGAATTGCCGGGCTATTTTCGGATGTCTCTGCGAGACAAAAATACCTCCGGTCCCGTAGGGACTTTTGAGATGACTTATTCAATGATGGGCTTCCATATAGGAACGCAACAATGAGTTAATAAGCGGCTGATAGGCTATATTCTGTTTTTTATACCATTCGAATACATCCGAATCCAAAAGAAGTCTGATTTCCGTTTTCGTTCTCCTGGACAGAAAAGCGTTATCAAACATATTTTCTTTTATTTCAGGCGAATCTTCATCATAAACAATATCTTCCTCTTTCATACTGAGTAAACGGTTCCAGTCAGTTTTGTCACTGCCGCCTGTCTCCAAATTTCTAAGTTCTTCACTGCTGTATCTGACAATTTTTTCTTTTGTCATAGTAAAATCTCCGTTCTTTACGGTTTGCTTTGCGGAGAGAAATAACACGCACTCTTTTTTCTCTGTAAGTATAGACCATTGTAAATGTCAGCAATTCTTCCTCAATCAGTGCAATATCTATCCATCTCTGTTCATTGTCATATTCGCACGGTATCGTCAGTTTCTCATCTGATTCATATATTCTGTATGCTATGACAAAATCAACTCCATGTTTTTTCAGATTTATCTGTCTCTTATTTTCGTCCCATTCATATTCCATATACTTACGCTTTCAATCCCATATCTAAGTTGACAGGTTCCCTTGGTAACGCACCTGCGAAGCGAGGCTTCTCTTCTGCCGTCAAGTTTTTTTCTTGTATCAGGCAAAATTGGCAACAGGAACATTTCGGTTTACAGCAAAACTCTGACGATGAAGTTTTATACGCTCAATTTCATGCAGAGTTTCTGCGGTCATATAACTTTCTCCACATATTGCACAGCTAATGACAGGAATATTTTCAATAATCAGCAGATTAATGCCCTTTCCGTAACTCCTGGTGACCTGCCGGATACGACCTCCGTCTTTTCCGCAAATTTCGCATACCATAAAACGTCACCCTCTCTCAAGATATACAGTAATCATAACCAAACTGCCGGTAAGGCTTATTTTGCATACAACAACGGCTTTATTTTTACTGAAAGTATCACCTGAAACAAGATATTTCGACTCTCCGGTATTTTTATCTTTTTGCCGTTCTGTTATTTCACCCGTAAGCAGACAGTGTTCAACATCGAAAACTGTCAGTCCGTCATCATTCATCTCTTCTTCGGCATGTAATGTCATTACATACTTACGGATACGGATTTTCTCTCTGATTTCTTTTAAAATAGATTCAAACATCGTCCGCTAAATACAAGCACAGCGTTTTTCACATTGAAACAAATAAGGGTCAAACAAACGTCTGACCCTTATTTATCGAAGAGCAGAAAACGAGAAGCCATTTCTCACTTCTCATTTCTCACTTCCCCTTATTCTTCCATCTCAGGATGAAACACATTCACATCTTTGAGATCATCACGGAGATATTCACGTTCTCTGGGACCCAGTATTCCCAGCGAGAGACATATCAGCGTCCACAGATGGACAACGCCGTATCCGGCGCCGTAATGCTCGCTGAGTTCATGAATCTGGGCATGGCAGTTGTGGCAGCCGGCAATACAGTAATCGGCTTTGGTGGTCTGAATCTGATCATCTTTCAGCTTGCCGTAAGCCAGCCGCTGGTCTTTGTATCCGGATTGAAGGAATCCGCCGCCGCCGCCGCAGCAGTAGTTATTCGAACGGTTGGGAACCATATCAATGAAGTTTTCCTCGCCCACAACTGATTTCACCACAAAGCGAAGGTCTTCGGCAATCGGGTCTCCGTAACTCTTACGCACAATCTGACAGGGATCCTGAACCGTAAACTTGATTTTCCGCTCTTTGTTCCAGTCGGAATTGACTTTCAGTTTGCCTTCACGGATCCATTTTGCGTAATACTCATAAATGTTCTTAACGACGAAATTGTGGGGAATCTTGAATTTTTTCAGTCCTGCCAGGACCGAGAAAGTCACGTGACCTCACTCCGTGTTGAGATAAATTTTGCACCCCAGATCATCGGCCTGCTTGGCCGTAGTCCGGGCAATGGTTTCCCATGCGCTGTTGTCTGCAAGGAACATGCAGTAATTCTCTCCGCCCCATCCTTTGCTGCCGTAAGTCCAGTTTACACCGGCAAGATGGAGAATCTTCCACAGAGGAACCATCTCATCCGGCTCGGTTACCGGCTCTCTGGAGTTCTGATTCAGGAAAAATTCAGCACCCTGCTTGTCAACAGGTGCCTCCATTTCCGCAAATTCCGGCTGTGCTTCCCGATATTCCTCAAGCACATCTCCCACCACAAAGGTAAAATCCTCGGGCGATGTGCCCATGGCGCTGCCGCTTTCATTTCTCAATGCCATGTCGCAGGATCCCCGAATACCTTTGGGCCGTGTTTCTCTGGGCCAGCTTGCACGGACATTGAACACAAGCTGCGGAATGTCAATTTTCATGGGGCAGACATAGATACATCGCTGGCACATCGTACACATCCAGGACCAGGGGGAGCTTTTCAGCTCATCGTCCATTCCGAGTGCTGCCATACGCAGAAATTTTCTCGGGTCCATTCCTTCAAGCCCGGTCGCAGGACATCCCGAAGAACAGGCACCGCATGTAAGACAAAGATTCAGGTTGCCGCCCTCGGGCAGCAGTTCCATCACCTTGTCTTTGAAGATGCTCCGTTTTTCCTTTTTCAATTTGACGGCTTCTTGTGATGACATTGTATTCTCCTTAATTTTGAGAGGTAAGAGGTGCGGGGTAGGGGCGAAAAATTTTTCGCCCCTACCCGAACCCCGAACCCCTTTTTCAATCTACTTTGGGCCGCGGCAGCATTCCTGCTCTTTCCGCAAGCTCCGGAACCTTATGTTCCCATTCGATAGCCATAAGATGAACGCCTGCAACGCCTTTCATCTCTTTGAATTCCTGAATCTGCTCGATGGCGAATTTTACGCCCTCTTCGGTTGCTTTGCCTTTGCCCGCGCCTTGCAGCCGTTTGATGAGCGATTCGGGAACTTCCATTCCCGGCACCGAGCTGGCCATATATTTTGCCATGCCCACGCTTTTCATGGGAGTCACGCCGGCAAGAATATAGGCTTTTTCATGAAGGCCCATATCCACAGCCCGTTTCATAAACTCTCTGAATTTCTCCATGTTGTAGATACACTGGGTCTGGATAAAATCCGCGCCGGCTTCGATTTTGTTGGCCATGCGGATAACCCGGTATTCGGCAGGATCTGCAAAAGGGTTGGCTGCCGCGCCGATAAACATCTTGGGTGCCACGTCAATGGCCTCGTCATTGAGGAATTTCCCCTCGTCGCGCATTTTTTTGACCATGGCGATCAGTTGAATCGAGTCAATGTCGTAAACATTTTTCGACTGGGGATGGTTCCCGAATTTCTGATGATCCCCGGAAAGACAGAGCATGTTCCGAATGCCCAGCGAGTATGCGCCCAGAATATCGCTCATCATGGCCAGACGGTTGCGGTCCCGGCAGACCATCTGATAATTGGGTTCCAGCCCGGACTGAACCATCATGGCAGAGGCAGCCCAACTGGACATTCTCACCACCGCGGTCTGATTGTCCGTAACATTGACCGCATCCACATTCCCTTTCAGGAAACTGAATTTCTCCTTGAGATGCTCCACATTCGCGCCTTTGGGCGGACCGCATTCCCCTGTAAAAGCAAAATGACCGGCTTTCAGGACTTTCTCAAGATTGCTTCCGGATTTCAGTTCACTCATTTTGTCAATTCCTCCCTTATGCTTTTACGCGGTCCCCCGTGAGCGGAAGTGCGCCAGTCTTTGGCAGCTCTGACCATCAGGAGGTCGTCCAGACGGCCCTGCTCCGTCTTTTTTCTTACGATCATGTCCCATATACAGTCAACATCCGGGGCAATCTCGCATTTGCCTTTGGATGAACCGCCGCAGGGACCGTGCTGGATGCTCTTGGAACAGCGGGCAATGGGACACATGCCGTCAAAATAATGGATAATGCAGGTTCCGCATCCTGCACATCTTTCAGACCATATTCCGTGCGCGACCGCGCCTCCGAAAAAGGTCGTGTTGACCGCGGGAAAGAATTTCTGATCCGGATAGGCTGCGGACAAAAACTGAGGGCCTACGCCGCAGGCCATGGACACTACGGCGTCATAGTTTTTATAGGTGTCGCGCAACTGCTCCACATATTCGGGATCGCACTGGCGTTCCAGCGTTTTTTCCTCCACCTCTATCGGATTGCCCTCTTTTTTCCGGGCAATCTTGAGGATGGAAGCCAGGATGCCTACTTCTTTCATGCCGCCCGCGTTACAGACCGTGACGCAGCCTTTGCATCCTAGCACCAGAATTTTTTTGCAATCTCCGACCATCCACAATATTTCGTTAATCGGTTTTCGATCAGCAACTATCATCAGATTCACCTCGTTAATTTGGGTGCTGGG
>DYRK01000087.1:8284-14630 GCA_020718785.1 Desulfatirhabdium butyrativorans
TCGGTTTTCGATCAGCAACTATCATCAGATTCACCTCGTTAATTTGGGTGCTGGGTGCTGGGTGCTGGGGACTGGGTGCTGGGTTCTCGTAAGCCCAGTCCCCAGTACCCAGTACCCGGTCCCCAGTACCCGGTCCCCTTCTTTCAGCACCTTACCGGACTGGGTCCCAATGTTTTGGCTCTTTCGGTCATTTCTTTTGCAATTTCGGCAAACCGGGGACCCATTGCAGAAGAAAGATTGAACATTTCAATGCGCTCCGGTTCTATCCCCAGGTCACTGAGGGTCTTTTTCACATAATTAACTCTTTTTCTGGCTCTGAGATTTCCTTCCAGGAAATGACATTCTCCCTCCACTCAGCCAGACACATAGACAGCATCCGCGCCGTCTTCGATAGCCCTCAGAAGATGCAGGATATCCACCCGGCCCGTACAGGGAACCTGAATGATTTTCACATTGGTCGGGTAGGAAAGCCGCATGGATCCTGCCAGATCAGCCGCGGCATAAGCACAGTATTTGCACGCAAATGCGATAATTTGCGGTTCATAAGCTTCTGTCATAAGTTTTCCTTTTAAAAAAAAGAGGTGAGAGGTCAGGGGTTCGGGGTCAGAGGTTATGACCTCGCCCCCTGAATCTGCCTTTCAACTCACCTGATTGTTTATAGAAAGTGAGAAGTAAATATTCAATTCTCACTTCTAAATTCTCACTTCTCACTTCTCACTTCTAAATTCTCACTACGCCGCCTGTTTGCATTCAGGATCATAAAACAGGGCATCGGTCTTTGCAAGGAGCTGCTGATCCGTGAAATGCTGCAAGGTTATGGCTTTGCCCGGGCATTCCGAAACGCAGATACCGCAGCCGTGACAGGAAGCCGGTTCGATAACTGCCGCTCCTTCTATCCCGATATACGGCACATGATAGGGACAGGCTCTCACACAGGTCAGACACACCGCGCAGCGATCCGGATTCACGTTTGCCACCACGCCGCCCACCATAATTCCCTCTTTGGACAGAATGGTCATAGATCTGGATACTGCTGCTCTTGCCTGAGAAATTGTCTCCTCAAGCGGCTTGGGATAATGCGCCAGACCTGCCATGAACAGACCTTCCGAGGAAAAATCAACAGGTCTGAGTTTGGCATGTGCCTCCACCAGAAATCCCTCGGCATTGACCGTCACTTTGAACAGTTCGAACAGTTTCTTATTCTCACTCGGAAGCACCGCGGTTGCCAGAACCAGCAGATCCGGATTCAGTTCAATGGGTCTGCCCAGCACGTGATCCGTAACGACAATACTCAGATTGTTCTGGGCATCTGCCGTGACCTGCGGCAGGTTTTCCAGATCGTGCCGGATAAACAGAATGCCTTTTTCCCGGGCCTCTTTGTAGAGGTCTTCCCGGAACCCGTAAGAACGGATATCCCGATACAGAATAAATATCTGCATATCCGGAGATCGTTCCTTGAGAACCAGCGCGCTCTTGAGACTGTGCGTACAGCAGAGTTTGCTGCAATAGGGACGCTCCGGAGACCGGGAACCCACGCACTGGATAAAAACAGCCATCTGAATCTCTTTAACCCGCTTGTCATCAGAGAAGATGATTTCATCGGCTTCCAGATGGGTCACGACATTCGGATGCTTTCCGTAAAGATATTCCGTGGGAATATATTCTTTTCCGCCCGTGGCGAGAATGGAGGCTCCGTGTTCGATAACCGTGATCTGTCCTGCTGTGTTCAGCCGGGTAGTGAAATTGCCGATAACGCCGGTGGTTTCACAAACTTCTGTATTCATGAAGATTTTCACCAGCGGATGGCTTTGGACCTTTGAGATCAGCCCGTTCAGATAAGGGGCCACTTCCTCGCCCTGCCAGGTGGTTTTCAGCATCCGGGCAACGCCGCCCAGCGTATTGCTTCTTTCCACCAGATATGCCTGAAATCCCTGTTCTGCAATTCCCAGCGCGGCTTCCATACCGGCAACACCGCCGCCCACGACCAGCCCGGCCTGTTTCACAGCCAGTTCCACCTGATGCAGCGGCTCAATATAGACAGCTTTTGCCACAGCCATTCTCACCAGGTCTTTTGCCTTGTCCGTGGCCTGCTTGGGATTGTTCATGTGGACCCAGGTATCCTGATCGCGGATATTTGCCATTTCAAACAGGTACTTGTTCAGTCCTGCATCGCGGATGGTTTCCTGAAACAGCGGCTCATGAGTTCTGGGCGAGCAGGAGGCAACGACCACGCGGTTGATGCCTTTTTCCTGGATCACCACTTTCATGCGGTCCTGCGTATCCTGCGAGCAGGTGAAGAGATTGTCTTCCACATGAACCACATAAGGAAGATTCCTGGCATATTCACGTATTGCCGGGACATCTGCCACACCGCCGATATTGATGCCGCAGTTGCACACAAACACGCCGACCCGGGGTCCTTCTCCGGACACATCCAGTTCCGGGGGCAGGGTTTTGACACGGGTCAGGGTTCCTCTTGCCGCGGACAGATGCGAGGTCGCGGAAGCAGCCGAAGCCGAGGCTTCCATGACCGAATAGGGAATGTCTTTGGGTTCCTGGAATGCGCCGCAGACATAAATACCTTCCCGCGAGGTCTGCACCGGCATCAGATTCTTGGTCGCGGCATGCAGATGACGGTTCAGTTCAATGCCCATGCGCTTTGCCAGTTCCGCAATATGAGGTTCAGGCGAAAGCCCAATGGACAGCACGATCATGTCAAACAGTTCTTCTTTGATTTCACCGTTTTCTTCGACATAGCGGACTTTCAGGTTGTCGTTTTCCACCGGCTCCACCGTGTGAACTCTGGACCGGATAAAACGCACGCCTTTTTCATCCCGTGTCCGCATGTAGTATTTTTCAAAATCCTTGCCGTAGGTCCGCATATCCATGAAAAAGACTGCGGTATCCAGGGGTCTTTTGCTATGCTCTTTGGCAATGACGGTCTGTTTGTTGGCATACATACAGCAGACCGAGGAGCAGTAACTGTGATCTGCCTGATTGATGTCGCGGGAGCCTATGCACTGGAACCAGGCGACTTTATCCGGTTCTTTATGATCCGAGGGTCTCACCAGATGGCCTTCAAAAGGACCTGATGCCGAAAGAATCCGCTCGAATTCCAGCGCGGTGACCACATTGGGATGCGTGGCATAACTGTAGGTTTTGTATTTTCTGGGATCAAACGGAACAAATCCGGGGGCAAGAATAATCGCGCCGACATTGACGAAGGTTTCTTTGACCTGCATTTCATGGTTCACCGCGCCGGCGAGACAGGCTTTCACGCACTGGTAACACTCGGAGCAGATGCCGCAGCGCAGACAGCGTTCCGCTTCTTTCCGAGCTTCTTCTTCATTGTAGCCGAATGAAACTTCAAGGAAATTGCATTCTCTGGCCGCGGGATCCAGACAGCGGACCGAAGTGCGGGCTTTTTTCGGCTCCTCGGAAACATCGGGTTTTTCGAATTCCCATGTTTTGGGCCGGTTTTCTTTCAAATCCAGTCCGTTGATGTAACGATGAATGCTTTCGGCTGCTTCTTTGCCGCAGGCTACTGCATCCACCACGGATTTGGGTCCGTAAAACGCGTCGCCACCGGCAAATACCCACTCGACCGGAGTCTGCAAAGTGACGGGATCCGCGCTCAGACCTCCGCGCGGAGTGGTCGGAATGCCCTGGGATTTGACCGTATCCAGCAGCGCGCTCTGTCCGATGGAAACGATCACAGTATCGCCGAACAGGGGCCGGCATTCGTTTTCATCATATTGGGGATTGAAACGTCTCTGTTCGTCAAATACCGCTGTGCAGGTTTTGAATTCCAGTCCTGAGACTTTTTTGTCTGTGCTGATGAAAAAGGCTTTGGGACCGAAACTGTTGACAATTTCAATGTCGCTTTCCAGTGCTTCCTGAATTTCATGCTCCCAGGCCGGCATTTCTTCCCGTTTTTCCAGACACACCAGCGTGACCTTTTTCGCGCCTTTGCGTTTGGCAGTGAGGGCAACGTCAATAGCCACATTTCCGCCGCCTACGACAATCACCTCTTCGCCGATTTTGACCGGTTTGCCCAGAGCCGCGTCCCGCAGAAAATCCACGCCCTGAAGCACGCCTTCGGCATCTTCATTTTCCACTCCGAGCCGGCGTCCGCCGTGAAGACCGATGGCCAGAAACAGGGCTTTGAAACCCTCGGCTTTAAGGCTGTCCAGAGTAATGTCTTTGCCGAATTCCACGCCCGTTTTAATGGTCACACCCATTTTTTCGATAATCCCGATTTCCATGTTCAGGATATCTCTGGGAAGCCGGTATTCGGGAATACCCACAGCCATCATGCCGCCTTTGACCGGGAGTTTTTCAAAGATCGTGACCTGATATCCCTGTTTTGCCAGAGAAGAGGCTGCTGACAATCCTGCGGGACCCGAACCGATGACCGCGATCTTTTCAGACCGCTTCTGTTCCGCGACTTTCGGAATCAGCGGCGCGTCCTGAGTGCGCTCCCAGTCTGACAGGAACCGGTGAAGTTCGCGGATTGCCAAAGGCTGATCCACCGAATTGCGTGTACATTCCTTTTCACAGGGATGATGGCAGACGCGTCCGCAGACTCCGGGGAAAGGATGTGCTTCTTTGAAGAGTTCCAGCGCTTCCTTATATCTGCCGTCATTTATCAGGGCAATATATCCCTGAATGCTGACATGCGCCGGGCATGTTGCCTTGCAGGGCGCAGTCCCGCGTTTTTCTATGGTATATGCGCTGGGCATTCCCTGGGGATAAAGTTTGTATGCGGCTTTGCGGTCCCGGAGTCCCTCATCGAACATATTGGGAACCGGGATGGGGCAGGCTTTCTGACATTCGCCGCACGCGGTGCATTTTTTGATGTCAATGAAGCGGGGATACTGCTTCAGTTTTACCTGAAAATTCCCGACCGAGCCGGTCACTTCCTCGATCTCGGTCTGGGTCATAAGATCAATATTCAGGTGTCTTCCGCATTCCACCAGCTTGGGTGAAATAACACACATGGAGCAGTCGTTGGTGGGAAAGGTCTTGTCCAACTGCGCCATGACCCCGCCGATGGCTGATTTGCGCTCTGTCAGGTAAACGAGGTAGCCCGCGTCGGCAAGGTCCAGCGATGCCTGAATGCCGGCTATTCCCGCGCCTACAACCATTACAGAACCGATTGCATTTTTGTTGTTGTTTGGTTTCATTTATCGTCCTTGCTTTGATGTCTGTCTGTTCAATCCACGCAGCTAATTAACCTTAATATTAATAGGAGTTACGCAGTTGCATGATTTTTAACCGCTAATGGACGCAAATAAACGCCAATTAATCAGGAAAATAAATTCAAATGCGTAAGTCATAATTAATTTAAAAAAAGAATTTATATAATGGACACCCTGTGCTTAGTCAAGACAAATTTACGACTGCCCGCGGAGGAGTGCAAACCTGTCTTATTAAAATAGGCCTTTTTTGCGGAGGAGTGCAAAAATTCCTTTTTTGCAAGGTTGACTTGGACTCTGTTTCCGTATAGGTAGGGTTTAACGATTAAGACGATTATGACATCATATTATTAAACATCAGGAGCGGAACCATGGTAAGAACGGAAATTTCCCTTTTTTTGAAAAATGCCCCGGGCGAACTGGGCAAGCTCGCGTCCCTGTTTGCAAATGAAAAAATCAATATTGACGCGATGACCATACAGGACGCGTCCGGCTATGTTCAGGAGCTTTTCAAAGCCAGAGGAAAATCTTTGAAACGGATAGCCTCGGTTGCAAGCTACAATTCCATGCGGAAAGATTCTGCGGAGTTTGCGCTGATCCGTCTGCTGGTTGACCAGACAGACAGGGCAACAGATTTGCTGTCGAAAAACGATTATGTGTTCGACATCATGCCGGTCATTGCCGTCAAACTGGAAAACCGGCCCGGAACAATGGCTGAAATCGCGACAAAACTCGGATCCGAAGGAATCAACATATCTTATGTTTACGGTTCGGTTTCTTCCCCGGATGAAAGATGCCTGTTTGTTTTCTGTCCCGAAAATATCGAACTGGCAACCAAATTTTTCAGCGAATAAGCGGCATAGCCTCCGGAGCCTGCGTTTTAGTCGGTGGAAGTCTGTGATCACCACACATTTACAGACTTCCATAAATTGATTTTAACTGTGTTGCCGGTCGGAAGAACCGGCTCGCGGCGTTCCCAATCCCTGCACGGAGATTCTTCGCTGCGCTCAGAATGACAGCCGGAAAAAAGCTTGATTTATGCCGGCGGTCTTATGGAAAGTATTATCTCCTCCCAGTAGCCCTGTGAAAATTGATTTCTGAAAATCTTAGGACTTACGCACTTGAATTTATTTTTCTGATTCATTGGC
>DYRK01000661.1 GCA_020718785.1 Desulfatirhabdium butyrativorans
CCGCATCTGTCAGATTAACCGGATCGTTCACACAATACCCGTAAAGATCGGTATCTCCGCCTGCGAAAAGTATCGGGTCTTTGGCTGTCCACCGTCCGGTTTCCGGGTCGTAATCCCGGTATCCGAATCTTACCAGCCCGGTATCTCTGTCGTACAAGCCTCCTGCGAAACCGAACGGTACCGCAAACGGCAGTGTGCTTTCTTCATTGAGAATATTGCCGAAAGAGTCATACTGCCGTTTCAGCAGCACATTTCCGGAGGCATCCGCAACGGCTTTCACTGTGCCGATCTGATCATACGCCAAGTAATACTTCACGCCGCCGGTTGTCATTGCGACCGGCATACGGGCATCGGCATACTCGAAGCGCATGATGAGATTGCTGTCGCCGTCATACACCGCAAGCAGCCGTGTCAGCCCCTGCCAGAGATATTTCTCGGTGACAGTGCCGTTCACTTTCTTCGCAATGCGCCTGCCCAGCGGGTCATGCACATACGCAATGGCTCTGCCGTCGGGCAGGGTCACGTTCAGCAGTTCACCCCGGGAAGAGTACGCATACTCCGTGACATCCGATCCGTCGGTCTTCTTCTTCAGGAAACCGTCTTCGTCATAGTCGTAAATGACATCCCCGGCGACGGTCAGCAGGCGGTCTTCCTCGTCATACGTGAGGCTTCTTCCGGCAATTCCCCTTGACACATTCATCTCATAATCACGCCTGCCGGAGTCATCGTAACGGTATTCCTCGGACAGAGTGCCGTCTTCTGTCACCGTGAGCAGCCGTCCCATGGCGTCATAAGTGTAAACATAAACCGAGGATCCCTCCGTCTTCCGGCTCACTGCCCCGTCATTGTGACGCTCATCAATATGCCATGAGAAGCGGTTCTGCCCGCCGACGGCAAATATCTCTCCGTCATTTTCCCCGTATGCGTTGAAGGAGCGGGTCAGGATCAGATCACCGCCGGAGACCCTTTCGGGAAGACCGTTATCAATGTTCCGGGTGATGCCGAAACGTCCCGAACCGGTCAGCAGACCGTCATTGTCACGGGTATAGCTCTCCGTACCGCCGGCATAAGTGAAAGCATCAATATCGAAATCCCTGTCTCCGTCAGTATTATTGTAAACATAGAGAAGGGACTGGTTCAGGGTCCCGGTCAGACTTTCCGAGACAAGGAGACTCCCGTCATACCCGTATTCCAGAGTTTCTCCGCCTTTCGTGACGGTTTTCACCTCAGTTCCGCAGTCATCATAAGTGAAAACAATATTTCCCTCCGGTGTTCCGATACGCCCGAGTTTCGCAGGATCATAAATGTATGAGATTATCTTTCCCGAAGGAAACCGATTCTCCTTCGGACGCCGGTCTTTGTCGTAAGAATAACTATAGGTGTTCTCTATAGGTGTCTTATATGAATCATTCAGATTCACGCCGTTATAGCCGAACTTGTGCTGAAACTCCGGGGGCGGAAACAGCACGGTCATATTGCCGTTGCGGTCATAGTCAAAGCTCACGGTGCTGCTGTCCGGACGGCGCACGGTTTTCAGGCGCATCATGCTGTCGTATTCATAAACAGCGGTTCTGTTTTACGGAGAGAAATAAACAGATCGCCCCTGCCCGTTTTGTCAATAATTAAGTATTATGTTCCCAGATTTCAGATTTAGTGTCAGGATTTGAATTATTTATCCGCAGACGGGGTACATTCATATTTCGGAGGAACCAGCCATTCTTCCTTATATCCTGCTCCTGCCGGAATAAGCCGTGCCACCGCATACCTCATACCTATATAAATAACTCCTCCCCGGACCGCCACAGAGTTGGGATAAAGACATTTCCAGGCGCCCTGATGAAGAATCTCTGTTCTGCCCGTAATAAATACAAGCAGCAGCATTTCCGATGTGACAACAAGAAGCGAGGCATCTGTTTTTTTTAAATATGCATATGGGGCATCTTTTAATTCAGCTATGATATTTGCTGTCCATATGCCGTTCCTGTTTTTTTCCAGTTTCAGCAGATAACCTTCTGAGAGTGTTTTATGAGCCAGTCCCGAAAGAGCATAAAGCTGTCCGTGTATTTTTATAAACTCTGTTATCTGCATTTCACTGATTTTGGAGTGCTTTTTTCCGTCTTCTGAAAACCACCATACGGAACCTCCCCATTCACCCTTATTATAAGCGGCTATCCAGCCGTCCGATACCTGAAAAATACGCCGGTTCCCGAGAAAATCTCTGCTGTTTTCGATAGTGAACGGAAACGGGACATCAGATTCGGAATTCTGGATATCCTTTTTCACCAGAATTTCATCTTTGTCCCCGACAACCTTCCAGGCTGATTGCGAACCGGCAGCACAGTGCCACTCGGGACTCCAGACTTTATATGGCGGAATGCTGATCCAACCGTCCAAGTTCGAAACATCCGGCAGATGCTGACGGGTCTGCAGGCACCCGGCCGGAGGGAACAGAAACACAAACATTCCGAAAAGTCTTATTAATACTGACCTCATAGGTACCCTTTTCTTACCGTACTCACTGAGAGAATTTAAAAAAATTGCCACCCCGCAAAGATGAGAATGAATTTTCATTCAGTTCCCCGAACAGCAAACTGAGTTTCATTATTGCCGTACCTGAGAATTATCAGAAAATTTGGGAAGGAATACGGAACCGGTCCGCACTCCTTCCGCATATTCCGGTTTCTGATTTATTACTTCCCGTCACAAAATTTCCCTTTTTCCAAAGGGTTGTCCGGTATCAGAAGAGAATTCAGAAAAGTATTGTTGTAAGTGTTAAGGTACAGTAGCAGCCTGCCGCTCGGGGTAACCAGATATCCGTTTATTCCAGCTGCCACGTTTCCTACCATATCGTCAGTGCTGAATGTCTCTCCGTTTGTGTGCGAATGATAATCGGCAACCGCACCCTCGGGAGACGGAGGCAGTTCAACATGTTCGGGCGTGCCGGGAACCTCTTTTGTATATGAAAAACTGCCGTCCGGCTTCTGATATATGTGTCCTCCGTATTCTATGCCCTGCTGAAGTGTTTTTTCATATATCCCGTATAACGCTGATGTGGCGGCAACATCAGCAGTATCGTAATCATCACCGGGCAAAGTGCCCGGCGGGTCGAAATAATTCACCGGATCATTCACACAGTATCCGTAAAGATCGGTATCGCCGCCGGCAAATCCAATCGGATCCTTTGCTGTCCACC
>DYRK01000662.1 GCA_020718785.1 Desulfatirhabdium butyrativorans
CCGGGGCTTCCCCGGCAAGTGCGTTCCCAAGCAGGGGCTTGGGAACGAGAAAAACTTACAGTTTGGCATAAACAAAGCGGAAACTGCCAAACTGCAAGTTCGGCACTCCGGATTCGGAACTCCGGAGCGGGATATTCCGCTCTGCAATCAATCAGGAGAACAATAATGTTGCACAACATATCAGACATTCTGGATAAAATTGTCGTAAAACAGGGGAAGGCAGCCGCGATGCTCATGCCCTTGCTTGTAGTCATCACAGGCATAGAAGTTTTCAGAAGATATATATTGCAAGCCCCGTCTGTATGGGGACTGGAATTTACCACATTTCTCTTCGGCATTCATTTTATTTTGGGATTTTCATATACCGAGCATTTTGACGGTCATGTCAATGTTGACCTGCTTACTTCGCGTATGCTGCCGAGAAACCGGACACTTTTGTGGCTTGCGGCAACACTGCTGCTTTCATTGCCTGCGGCAATATTGCTGCTGTACGGCGCGATAGTCTATGCTTACGAATCTGTTGTTATTTTCGAAAGAAATTCCACCGCATGGAGTCCCGCGATATGGCCCGTAAAACTCTTTATGCCTCTGGGCTTTATCTTCCTGCTGATTCAACTGATCTCCAATATTATAAAAAAATTTGAAAGTCTGAAAAGCGATGAGAAAGGGGGCAAAATATGAGTCCGGAAATTATGACCGCGATGATGTTCGGCTTGCTGATTCTCTTTATTCTTACCGGAATACCACTGGCTTTTGCTCTTGCCTCCGTTGCCATGATTACGGGATTTATTGATTACGGATTCAATATTCCTGCCCTTGCCGGCGTATTTATGAATAACACCTGGGGAGTAATGAACAATTTTCTCATCGTGGCCGTTCCCCTCTTTATTCTGATGGCGCAGCTTCTGGAACGCTCGCAGATTTCCGAGGCATTGTTCGAGGCATTGTATATCGTGATCGGAAAAGTCAACGGCGGATTGGCAATCGCCGTGATTCTCGTCTGCGTCATACTGGCTGCCACTACCGGAATTATCGGAGCATCTGTGGTAGGAATGACTCTGCTTGCGGTTCCCACCATGCTGGAAAAAGGCTATAATAAAGAAATGGTTGCCGGATTAGTCTGTTCCGGCGGAACACTCGGCATTCTGATTCCGCCGAGCATTATGCTGGTCGTTTACGGCGGTCTGACGGGACTGAAAGAAACATCGGTGGGAAATCTCTTTGCCGGAGCGGTTTTTCCGGGGCTGATTCTTGCCGGATTATATCTCGTCTATGTATGGGTGAGATGTACGCTCAACCCTAAACTCGGTCCGCCGATCAGCGCGGAAGAAGCTTTGAAATATTCGGCAAAAGACAAACTGCTGATGACGGTCAAGTCTTTGATTCCACCGCTCTTTCTGATTCTTGCCGTCATGGGGACAATTCTCGGAGGAGTTGCCACGCCGTCCGAGGCAGCGGCTCTCGGAGTTATCGGCGCGGGAATTCTGGCTGCCTTTTACCGAAAATTGTCATTGGAAGTCATCATACAGTCCAGTTTCAATACGCTCAAGATCACCTCGATGGTTATGCTCCTGTTTGTCTGCGGAAACCTGTTCAGTTCGGAATTTCTCGCTGTCGGCGGCGGAGATGTCATAACAGATATGCTGGTCGGCGGAACACTCAAGGACTATCCCATGATCGTTCTTATGATTATGCTCTCTGCCACTTTTCTGATGGGAATGTTCATTGACTGGGTGGCGATTCTTCTTATTACGATCCCTGTGTTTACGCCTATCGCAATGGAACTGGGATTTGATCCGCTCTGGTTTTCAATGATTATGTGCGTTATTTTACAGACCTCATTTCTGACCCCGCCCTTCGGATATGCGCTGTTTTATTTTGCCGGTTCTGCGCCGGCCGGACGCTATGATATGCTGTCTATCTACAAGGGAGTGATGCCGTTTATTATCCTGCAAGTTATAGGTGTTATTCTCTGTATCATCTTCCCTTCCATTATCACCTATCTTCCGGCTATATTTTTCGGAAAATAGAAAATTTCAGGAGCGTTCCCAAGCCCCGGCTTCACTGCCGTTAAGTTAAGCGGAAAGATGATTCATCCGGAGTGCTGAAATGCCGATTTTATAAGATGGGTTTAGCACAGTGCTGACCGATCTTATAAAAATGGGTCATTTCAGCACTCCTCCTATTCAGCCCCGGTTATGCCCTTTTTTACTGAGAGCCTGATCCCACAACATCCCTGATTGCTTTTGAGGGATACGCAATTCTTCTAATAACGGTAAAATTTTGTTCAATTTTTCTTCAACTTCAACAATTCTATCTATGAGCGACGGCAGAATATCAATTAACAATTGATTTATGTTGATTTTATCCTCTATAGGTTGAAGATTCTTACCATCAACTGTATACAATTTTTCTAACTTGTCTAATGTTGCTTTGGCTGCTTCAGCCAACTGATTTTCATCTAAATCATCGTCATCTCGTATTTCCGGATTCGAACAGAAATCTTCAACTGCGTAAAAGAGCGGTTTTATAGTTTCGTAGAAATTCTCATCATAGGATTTATCACTTTTAAACAGTTTTAAAAATTCTGTTTCAAATTCCGATGCGCCAATTTCTTTCTTATCTATGAAAAGAACAATCAAATCTTTATAAGCAGAGATTAATGAATTCATTATAAACTCCCGTTTGTTATAATATGAAATTGTTGCATGGGTGCAGTTTCCAACATGAGAGAAATTTCTTGTTTTTGCAGATAACATTTATTTTAGTCATTTTGTTGTAGTAGTGATTGACGGGGTCTCCCCTATAGGTACCTGCTATCAACATAGTATTTTTGTTGAGAAAGTGATTGATTATTGCCTTCCTAAATGCTTCAGCATTCACGTTGCTATAATTTCCGGTTATTCCAAAATCTGATGCGTGTTTGAATTTTTTCTGCAATTGGATTTTTGTCAGCCTACATTTCCAAATCAGCAAGCGTATATAATTTTTTATTTTTATCAGCATTATTTCAATTTCAGACACAAACTCATAACAGAAATATTTTATATCCTAAAAAAGCCTAACCATTTATTATCAAGTCACTTCCCCTGATAACAGCCCTAAATCCGTATTATCAGTTCGGCAGGGTTGGGATTTCAGGTCGTAGCCGAACTGTATTCTGACTGCCGCTCCGGATGCGCTTCCG
>DYRK01000663.1 GCA_020718785.1 Desulfatirhabdium butyrativorans
TGTAATATTTTTCCCAGTATTCTTCTTCGGAGACATAACGCCCGTCCCCGGATACGATATTTTCTTCTTCAGTTCCGATATACGCACTGTCTTCGGGATTTTTTCCGAGAGTATGCAACGTCTTCATATTCCACCTTATCTGTAGTTTCCTATTGACAGATTCATATAAATCCGGAGTGCAAGGCTGACTTGCACACGAGCAGGTAAACCCTGCACTCCGGAGCATAAGTAATTGTTATCTCAGGGTTAGAATCTGCAATGCCCGGATTGCTCCTTCGAGCCGCCCTTCCTGCAAAGCCCGAACCGCATCTCTCATATCAACCTTGCCGCTGCCGTTCATGTCATATCTCATGGGATCATAATCCGGCCCCGGAGTTATCCCGACACGAAGTGATGTCGAGACATCGTAGGTCAATGAGAACCCGCCAGTCAAGGCTCCGTCACGCTCTTCCTCATGTCTGTCGGATACGGGGATTTCATTGCAGTCGAATCTGTTGAAAGTCAGCATTCCCGAACCGTAAACAGGTCCGATCACATCGAAGTAAAGGTTCACGACAGTTCCGGAAGTAGTGAAACTCCTTCCCGAATATCGGAATATCGCCATGCGGATTCTGCCCGGTTCATTCAGATTCACCGCAGTTTCGTAGTCCCGATATCCGAGAATACCACCTTCGAGTGTCGCTTCCCGTGCAGATATCACTGTCTCGTCATATTCGATATCGATGTCTATACCGAGAATTTCCTTGTCATCGTTTATGACTACAGGCACACACAGCACGGAACCCTTTGCTGCCGTAATGTCTTTGATTCCGGACGGTTCACGTACCGATTTTTCCGAAGCTCCGGGTGAGTAATTCCCTGAGACATCGCCGGTCAGAGCTGTCGTGAAATTCTGATTTCCCGTGTCTGCATTCAGGGAGAATGAGAGAGATTCCGGTTCCGAAATCCATGCCGGAGCCGGATCGCCGGAACCGCTCATTTCCGTAATCAGTCCTGCCGTGAATCTTCCGAGCCTCGAGGCATCCAGACCGGAGACTCTGCCATTGAGGGTCACGTCCGCAATCTTCTGCTGCATCGGGGTAAGAATTTTCAATCCCGCCGCGGCGTCGGCGATCACTTCCGAATCCGTAGCGCTCAGTTTTTTCGGATCGAGAGGCTCTTTTTTAAACGGCGTCAAGTTGTAATCTCCCCGGATAGTATCGGAGAAGAGATAATTTCCGGACTCATCGGTGAGGATATCCGCAGATACGGCGTTTCCGGTGTAGAAATCTGTTCCTCTGAGCATGACCGTCATTCCGGGAATCGGCAGGAGATTGCCGAAATAGCTCACATTCCCGGAAACCGAATATCTCAACGGCGCAACAGTCACGGAAAAAATATCGCTTACGGTTTTTCCGCCTGATAATGCCGTGACCGTCACGGTTGTCTCACCGGCAAGGTCTTTCCCATATTTCAGTGTCAGGAGATTTCCTGTCACAGACGGCGAGACAAGCGAAAGATTTCCGCTTTCAGCGAAAATGCTTATTTTTGTCTCATCATTGTCAACATCCCTGACCTTTCCGGCAAGAGCGATCACGGTATCCGGATCGCCGTCGGTCACTTTCACATCCGCGATTTCGGAAATCCAGACAGGCGGATCGTCAACCGGGTTCACCTTGACCGAGAGATTGAAAACATTGCTGTCAAGCCCGCCGTCATTCACTTTCACCGGAACAGTCAGCGCACCGTTGAAATTTGCAGACGGCGTTATCGTACTGCCTGAAACCGTGTAATTTCCTGCACTTTGAACAGTTAAGGAAAAACTGCTGCTGTCAACATCGCTTATTGTCATATTTCCCAAAGTTATGGTTATAGGCGTATCTTCATTTGTGCTTAAAGCAGTCTGTCCTGTTATTGCAGGCGCATCATTGAGCGCGTTTACCGTGACCGCAAGATAAAAGACATTGCTGTTTGAGGAACCGTCATTGACAGATACCGGAACAGTCAGCGTGCCGTTGAAATTTGCAGACGGCGTTATCGTACTGCCTGAAACCGTGTAATTTCCTGCACTTTGAACAGTTAAGGAAAAACTGCCGCTGTCAACATCGCTTACAGTCAGATTTCCCAAAGTTATGGTTATAGGCGTATCTTCATTCGTGCTCAAATAAGCCTGTCCTGTTATTGCAGGCGCATCATTGACCGCATTTACCGTTACCGTAAGATTGTAAATATTGCTGTCGAGTCCGCCGTCATTCACTTTCACCGGAACAGTCAGTGTGCCGTTGAAATTTGCAGGCGGGCTTATCGTATTGCCTGAAACCGTATAACCTGCACCGCTCTGTACGGTTAAGGAAAATCCTGCGGGATAGGTACCGTCAACATCGCTTATCGTCAGGTTTCCCAAAACAATTGTCAATGCGGCATCTTCATATAAGCTTAACGCATTCTGTCCGGTAATTACAGGAGCATCGTCAATCGCATTTACCGTAATTGCAAATGTCCGAACCGCAGATGTGTCAATGCCGCTGTTTGCCGTGGTTCCGCTGTCTTTTACAGTCAAATCGAATGTCGGGGTTCCGTTGGCATTTGCAGCGGGTGTGTAAGTGAGATTACCGGAGTTATCCACCGACGGACCCGCTGAAAAAAACGTGCTGTCGCTTACATTGCTCACTGTATAGCTGACAAGGCTTTGACCGGATTCGTCCGAAGGACCGGGATTGAATCCCGAAGCCCATCCGTTCACGGTCTGCGGGCCGGAGTCCTCGTCCACAGCAGGCGGATCCGAAGCAGTGAAAGAGGGCGCATCATTGACCGCATTTACCGTGACCGTAAGATTAAAGTCCACGCTGTCCAGTGCGCCGTCATTCACTTTCACCGGAACCGTCAGCGTGCCGTTAAAATCGGCAGCCGGTGTTATCGTATTGCCTGAAACCGTGTAATTTGAGCCGCCTGAAACCGTTAATGAAAAATCGTCAGGATAAGTATTGTCAACATCGCTTACGGTCAGGTCTTCCAAAGCAAGTGTCAATGACGTATCTTCATTTGTGCTTAATGTATTCTGCGCGGTGATGACCGGCGCATCATTGACCGCATTGACGGTTACACTCACGGTTCTCGTATCCGCAAGGCTTCCGTCTGATACCGCCACAATAAAACTGTCCGACCCGTTGTAATTCAAAGCAGGCGTATAGGTCACGGCTTTGGAA
>DYRK01000664.1 GCA_020718785.1 Desulfatirhabdium butyrativorans
CGGGTCAGACATTTCTGTCTGACCTTTATCATGAACAGGCAAAAATGCCTGTTCTGCCGCAAAAAAATTATAAGGCAAAAATGCCTGTTCTGCCGCAAAAAAATTATAAGGCAAAAATGCCTGTTCTACCGCAAAAAAAATTATAAGTCTTTAAGGTCGCTCGCTTACTTCTGCTGATAACAGACACAAAACGGCTTTGCAGGTCGTTTAAACGTAAAACAATTCTGCAAGTCGTTTAAATGAAAACGATTTTCCAGATCGTACACTGCCGGACAATTTTTCAGATAAGCGACCGACCATTATGATTTATAATATCCGGTGGGTCAGACATTTCTGTCTGACCTTTATCATGAACAGGCAGCTGACCTTTATCATGGACAGGCAGCTGACCTTTATCATGGACAGGCAGCTGACCTTTATCATGAACAGGCAGCTGACCTTTATCATGAACAGGCAGCTGACCTTTATCATGAACAGGCAAAAATGCCTGTTCTACCGCAAAAAAATTATAAGTCTTTAAGGTCGGTCGCTTATAAGGAGTCGGGGAAATTTTTCATCATTGTCTGAATTGTGATTCGTCTGACTATTCTTTCCACCGTCACAATCTGCGCTTCTGTAAAACGATTTTGCAAATCGTTTTTGCGGAGAAACGGTTTGCAAAACCGTTTTACGGCAGCGTCCGGAAGCTCAGATTATGCCGGTGGACAGTATATATTCGTGAAGCCTTCGTTCTTCAAATGATTCACCGCTGTCATGGTGGGACAGAAAAGCATATCTGAAACATGATCCGTCAGGATTCGGTTTATCTCTTCGGGCATCCGGCGATTGAAACTTCTCAGCCCCGCTTCCACATGAGCCGCCGGCACATGAAGTTTTGACGCAGCCAACGCGCCGGCAAAGTTGAATTCGTATCGCCATATACCAGCACCCGGTCCGGTTTGCGGCTGATGATTTCAGCTTCGATTCCCGCCAGCATGGCACCCGTCATTTCGCCGTGAAGCGATGATTTGACCTGCAAATTTCTCACAGGTTTGGGAATCCCCATCTCATCAAAGAAAATCTGGCTCATGGCGTGGTCGTAATGCTGCCCCGTGTGGATGATCTCTTCGGTAATGACCGGAGAGCGTTTCTCCCGATTATGTTTCAGAATTGCCCGGCTGACCATGGCCGCCTTGATAAACTGTGGACGTGCGCCGACAACAGTAAGGATTTTCATTGGATTCCATAAGCCTTTTCCCCGACAGTGAATTGCCGGGCTATTCTCGATTGTCCATAGATGACAGAAAAAATTTTCAACAGCTCAAAGATGCATTAGGAGAGACTGTTAGTGCGTCCTCTCAGAATATCCTCCGCAATCTGATCCGTATCTTTTTTGAACATTTCAAAATCAATCGGAATTGTCCATTTGACAGTAGAAAAAACATATGCCGGAAACGACTTCAAAATATTGAAAACAGCAATCGGATCAATCCCAGTTTCTTTGGGTTTTTGCTTCCTGAATGGCGGACATCCACTCAAACTTTTCATTTTTTGCGATCACCCATATATCAGCAATATCTTTTGCCTCATATCGGAATATAGCCGACAGCTTGTTGGATAAAATGTTCTGTACGCTGTCCGTCACGCCAAGCACGGTGTGATGTTCAAAATCTCCGTAATGAGACGCGATGTCATTGATCAGATCAATTTTCAACTCAATCTTTTCATTTCCCGATTCCCGAAACAAAAAAAAGTGGGTGTAATGCTCATATTTTTGCAGCCGGTCATAATCAATCGAAAACAAACCCTTTGCCTGAGCAGACTCGAACTGGCGGAACAACATCTGAACATACGAGGAATAGTTTTTGTCCTGATTTACAAAAAGGTCAAGATCATCAGAATATCTGTGATCAAAGTATCCTCTGCTGAGTGCGGTACCACCGGTCAGATAAAAGGGTGTGCCTGATTTTTTCACGATATTCAGGACTCCATCCTGAAAAGGATACAGTTTCTCCCTGTAATACTTTGCGTACAAATTCATATTTCTCCTGCAATTCCTTTAACCGGAGCCGGGAAATGATTTCAGGTGTGATAAGATGCGTCAGTCCGTCAATCCCGAAAAGATTCACGAGATCATACCACGAAAGCCGCTCCAGCATACGAATCAAAGCCGTCTCACGGGTAAAAGTCCCTGCCTGTTTTTTTGTTCCGGTGGCAACTTCAAACAGCTCATAAGGATCAATGTTATAATCCCATATAATGGGTTTCAGCAATTTTTGAATTTCTGATTTATTCATAAACACAGCCCTGCCTTTTGAGCAACATGATGACATTTGATTGTCAATTTCGCTCGGACAGATGTCAGAACTCATCATCCTCATCTTCCGCTTCTATCTCCTGGGAGACCAATTCATGCCAGACATCCAAAACATCCGGCCCGGATCCCATGGCTTGTAATTTCTCAGTGACAGGTCCCCGACCAGATTTCAACTCGGGAAACGTGAGCAACAGCATGGCCAAGTCCCGCCAGTCCGTCCCGGCCTTTGGTTTTCCACGACGCTGACAATAGGAAATCACTTTGCCGGCGATCAGATCAACCGGTGCGATGACCAATATCTGCGCGATGTGCCGCGTTGCCCCGAGTCCCTCGACAGATCTCACATCAACCAGATGACGGTTGCCGGATTTTTGAACTTGGTACAGCCGATACCCCCGCCCTGAAGCAACTTTCCGAACACGGACAGCAATGTGAAACCGCGTACCGAGATAGTCCAGCAATTCATGGACAAATGCTTCTGCACACGGTGAAATAAGGTCTATGTCCTGTGTCATACGCGGTTCGGAAACATAGACATTGACAGCCTGAGCGCCGAACACAGCCACATCATTCCTTCCGCGCAGAAATTCAAACACCGCTTCATGGATCACGCTCAGCGGCAGCGGTTCATTCATAACAAACTCCCTTAATGTGAGAACGCCTGAGTTAAAAATATCATCTGAAATCTGATGCCCGGGCGGATTTGCAAGCGGCCACCGGTTCCGAGTTTCATTTTTCGCTGTTATGGTATTCATGGATTCCGCTATATCACTCATGGCAAAACGATCTCCAAACCCCGAATCCCGCATTAAAGCGTTCAAATATTTTCCATGCTTTTTCTGCAACGCTTTTATCTATCCATACAATTTCCGACACATTTCCTCT
>DYRK01000665.1 GCA_020718785.1 Desulfatirhabdium butyrativorans
CCCTCGGCACTCCAGAACCCTTCGTAAATAACATAATTCGTGCTGCGGGGAATGCCCGGTTCCGGATTCTGTCCCAGCGTGCCTTGCAGTTTGTAACTTGCCGAAGCTGAGATTGCGCCGGCGCCTTCTCCGCTGAACACATCTTTGACCAAGGTATATGCTCCGTAAGCCTCGGCGTTCAACGAAAACATAGAACACACAACGATCAAGATAACAAGATAGCGAGCCATTTTTCCTCCTTTTACCGTAACAAGTTATATAAAAAATACATCACTTAATTTTTATGAGAGATCAGTCAGCCATTCTGTAAAGATAATAGTCATGATTTATTGATAAATCTTCGATTCCCGTATCAACACAAGGCAATTCGAGGTTTGACCAAGGATCATCTTTTTCTGATTCTTTCTCTGTTTTCTCCATCAATTCAAGAACAGTCATATCATATCCGCAAAGTTTTTCAATCTCTTTGATTTGCTGGTACAAATTTCTTTTCATCCGCCACCGGATGATTTTTCGCCTCATTGATTTTGGCATAGAGCGAAGCCGCGGTCTGCAAAGCAATCTGACTGTTTTTGTCCAGATTGCCGAAATCCGAAACCGCAGAAAGCAGATCAACAGCTTTTTCCGCAACCCTCTGTTTCATAAGATCAAGAAATTTCTCATCCTCAAACATAACCGTCCATACAATGTTTTCTCCTTCTTTTGCCATTTTCAGATCAAATGAAATCTCACCGCCGTATTGATTCAAGCCCAGCACTGCCGCGCTGCTGAAAACAGAATATTCGTTCAGATTCAGCCGGAGTTCGTACTGACAAGGCTGAGAATCAGGAACATTTTCCTGTGCAATACAGGGAAAGCACATCAGCGACGAGATAAATAAGACAAAAATTGTTTTACAGACATATCGTTTCATAAACGGTAAGTTATTCCTCTTGAACTCCGAAGAAACTACAGATGAATGCAAATGAATTGATACTGAAAAAGTATTCCTGAAGGCGAATATTTGGCATTCAGACATTAAAAAACGGTATCAATTCATTCGCAGACATCTGTAAGTTTTTTCAAAAAACTTAGTTTCACGCTGCTTCCCTTATTGCTCCTAATAATCTGCTCTGTATGTCTTCCGAAAATTCCACAAGAATAAAGCAATCCGCCGGATAAAGGTAATCTTCGCCTGATTCGTCAATCACACGCAGACATCCCGCTCCTTTTGCTTTCTCATCCGGGAGAATGCGGTAAAGTTTCCGGCTTTCCAAATCATCATATCCTTTATTTGATATACAAATAGCAAATTTCATTTTCATTCCAAAATATATTTGACTTTCATTTTCCGGCGTCCGATTCCGTGGGCTTCATACCAGTGGATTTCCGCTTTATGAATTTCCCCGTTTGGGAATCGGACGCTGGCAACGCCTTTAAGTTTTCTCCAGCGATGTCCCCCAAATTGAGACTTCAGTTTATTATGTTCCCGAACAGATAAATTCACAGCAATAATTTCGATTGCTGACAGATCGCTGAGTAACTCAAAGTCTTCTCCCATATTCCACAATTTCCGAACCTCGAATCAACTGTCCGAATCAGGATTCTCAGGATTAAAGGATTTCCATGACTTCTTCAGGCAAATTGGACATGCTGAGTCGGAGTGTCTGTTTTCATTCTGTCGCTATGCTCCTGTATGATCCGAATCATATCCTGAATCAGTTCTACTTCCTTTTCTTCAAAATAAGCTTCGCCGCATTGCCCGCAGACCCATGCCGGAACTTCATTCAATGTCAGGTGACAGCCTTTCCGACTGATGTGAAAAGGGGCAAAATTACGCTCTATTGTTCCCTGACAATAAATACATTTCATAGCGGTTTCCTTCTTTTAAACCCCTGCTCCCATTCCCTTTGTCGGATAACTTTTTCCATATCTTCTATGCTGACAGATACATTTGCCCGCACCAATCCGAAAGCCGCTTTAATATCGCCTTGTTTCGGAAAAACGATAAGTTTGCTGTTGTCAACCAATAAAGCGATTTCATCGCCGCCTTTCAATCCCAATTGCTTGCGAATGAGGGACGGAATGGTGATTTGCCCTTTGGAGTTTATTCTTACCGTTGATATTTTCATAAGTCAAATTCATCTCCCTGTCTATCGGCAACTGTCCGAACCCTGATTTTCAGGATTAAAGGATTTGCATGATTTCTGTCAAGCCAATCGAACATGCCGAATTTCATTGACAACCTGAACATGCAAACCAGAAATCATGCAAATCCTGAAATCCTTGAATCAGGGTTCAGACATTTACGCCGCAAAATACGGTAAAGTTTCCGGCTTTCCAAGTCATCATATACTCCAATTTTCTATTTTAAGTTCTCTGATTCTTTTAAAATGTTTTGAGTTATTCGTTATAAGAGTCAATTGATTTGCAATACAGATACTTGCAATTATCAAATCCATATCTGAAATAATTTTGCCTTCTTTACGCAAATCCGATTTTAAGCGGGCAAATATATCAGCAGCCGGTTTATCAAAATCTACAATCGTCATTGTTTCTAAAAAAGACTTAATTTTAGATAAATTTTTTTTAATTTTAAGAGAGTTGTAAGCTCCAAACAATAATTCGGCATAAGTGATAATGGTGATACCGATATCATCCGCTTCTGCTTCTGCAAATTTATTTACCACTTTCGGATGATTTTTTAAGAAATAAATCAGAATATCGCTGTCAATGATATATTTCAAAACTTTATTTTCAAAACTTTATTTATTCGATTTTTATGAATAATATCAAGCAATTCATCAGCTTTAGATTCATCCAGCATTCCGGCGAAAGACATCCATTGTTTCCTTCCATGTAAATCTTGCGGAACATTCCCGTCAATCAATTTCCGAACAGCATCCAGAATAATGTCTTCCATACTTTTTTGACGAATCGTCGCAACAGCCTTCAACTGCTGAGTATAATCATCAGGCAGTTCCAATAAAATTTGAGACATCTTATCCTCCTTTGTCCGAACCCTATTCAACTGTCTGAACCCTGATTCTCAGGATTAAAGGATTTCCATGATTTCTGTCAAGCCAATCGAACATGCCGAATTTCATTGACAACCTGAACATGCAAATCCTGAAAATCCTTTAATCCTGAAAATCCCAGTTCAGACATTTGCGACCCTGATTCTCAGGATTAAAGGATTT
>DYRK01000666.1 GCA_020718785.1 Desulfatirhabdium butyrativorans
TCCGCTGTATCCTTTATGCCGTCAGCATCGGTATCGTTCCCGTTGACAAGAACATCATACTCGTCCTGAGATATTTCAAAACAGGAGAAACCGAGCCGGAACACGGATACTTTGTGTCCCGCGGGATCGGCGATATATCCGAAGTTTCTGCCGATATCAATTGCGCCTGCGCCCGTAAGCCCGGACACGGTTCCCAGAATGCGGTCGTCTTTTCCGTCTCCGTCTTTGTCAATCGGTTTTGTCTCCGCAGGACCGTAACGGTCAACAATATAAACCTTTCCCCCGAAAGTGCTGATATATGCCAGACTGTTGTCATAAGGGCTGACGCTTACAGATCTGAGATAATCATCGAACAGAATTTTTGAATATATGACCAGACGGCCCGTTGTATGAGCATCTTCAAATCCGATATCATAAAGCGCTTTATCGTGTCCCGCGACAAGGCAGCGGCCCTCACGGAGTCCGCAGATATCTCTGACCGGGACAGGAACAGACAGATTCCTGCTTATCAGACCGGCAGTCAGCAGCGTGAGCTGATGCATATCTCCCGCAAGGATAAAATCCGCAACGGCAGCATGATTGTCCGCAGGCGCCGGTCCCGTCGCGACCGCCAGAGGCATGGACATTGCCGCATACTGAGCCGGCCGGGCAATATTGGAAGCCCATTTCGTCTCAAGGCGTTTTACGGCATCGCTTATACTTACCCCCTGTATTCCGATTCCCATAGTTGCAATGTAGGCATTGTCGCCGCCGTAAAGCGTGATCGCCCGGGGAATTCCCGCAGAACAGGGCACTCTTGCAAGACATCGGCCGTTATTCAGAGAGGCCTGATCCATAGAAAGAAAAGTGCTGCCGATCTGCTCAAGCCTGTCTGTGTTTTCTCCTGCTGCTTTCAGCACGCTGAAACTGCTTATATGATTCAGTCCGCCGCTTACGGCAAGGACAAGCGGCTGTCCCTCAAGACCCGGTACGCCCGTATTTCCGACTGCACGGACACCGAGAGTGTCTCCTGCCAGGACATATTCCGAAAGCCTCACAGGTTTCTCCGGATCGCTGACATCAATCAGCACAACGCCGTGCTTATTTCCGTCGGCTGCTCCGATACTGCCGTCCGCCACGGCAACTCTGCTGTTATTCAGAATACTGACATCCTGCGGATATTCCACTCCGACCGACCCGGTGACTTTTGCATCGAATGTTCTGAATGTTATTTCAAAATCCTTTACTGTCTGGCCCGCCAGCCCCCGGACGCCGTTGATTTTAATCATGTGCCTGGTATTGTATTTCAGCCGCCGCTCAGGTATCATACGGATTCCGGCAGGTACGGAAGGATTGCCTCCCGAGTAAATTATACTGAGTTTTTTGCCGACAGGCACTACCTTCGTAAGAGGAGAAATTATAACGCTGCCGTCGGGCTTTGTGCCTGTGCCGGGGGCAACGATATATTGGTATAACTCGCAAGTCTCATCTGTGACAGAGGATGCGTCCGCCTGTCTGTCAAATAAGACAGAGATAATGATATTAACGGGAATATTTGTTGCATCATTTGAAGGATAAGTTTTCTGCACTGCCATCCGGCCTTTGTCAGGGGGCGCCGGAATCAGCATACGGGCAAAACCGTCATGAGGTTCCGCTCTGTCGAAATCCTGTGCGGAGAGAGTATCTCCTGACAGGGTGTAAACCTTTACTGTAAAGGGTCTGTTTTCAGGGATTGCAAAAATCGGCGCGCTCATATTGTACAGCGGATCGGTGAACGTTTCTCCGAAACAGGAACTCACTCCTGCCAGAGCGGCTCCGAAATACCCCGAAGGAGTTGCTATAAAAAATCCGACGGGATACATGGGCTTGACAAACATATGGGGACCGGCTGCCCGTGCGCCGGGAAAAGGCGGCGATGCGGTCTCAATCCGGCCGTTCTTTATCCGGGCGATGTTATTGAGCGCATAAGCCGCCTTTCCGTTCGCAGTGCCTTCGAAGAGTCTGATGCCTTTCAGCACGACGAGGGGGTAACCGCAGTCCGGGGAAAGCGTGCAGCATTCCTGCCGATCCGCCGGAAAATTGCATCCGCAGTCCGAGCTGTCCCATGACTCGGGCAGGGGGATCGAAAGTTTCAGTTCCTCCTCGGCCGCAATGTCATTGCCCGAAGCGTCTCTCATTTTCAGATCAATGCCGCCGATATGACAGAAACCTTCCGGCAGTGCTTCTTCTCCGGCAGGTTTTTCAAGCGTATCAAGTCTGATAAAAGTCCCGTCCGGCACCGCACCCGCAGGCACGGCCGCACGGATGCCGCCGGGACCTGTGACCGTGCCGCCTTCAGCGCCGATCACCGTGGTTCCGCCCGGATTCCTGAACGGAGCGGAAAATGTCACGGTCTTTCCCGAAGGTTCCGTGACGGTCACTTCCGCTGCATCCGCTATTCCCGCAGGCAGCGAAAGGGAAAGACCGCCGGTGCTGTCCGCAGTTCCCGAAACTTCGGCGCCGGCTGTCAGGTTTCTTGCTGTTATCACGGTTCCCGGCAGGACAGTGCCCGGCGGAACAAAGACAGTGCCTGTGCCGCTGTCGGGAATGCTCAGGCTGATTTCCCTGAATCTCGGGAAAAAGCTGTAGGAAAGTCTGTTATTTGTCTCATCCGCTTCGGGGACGGTATCGTCATCGTCTGCGGCGATATGCAGGGTGCGGATGCCTTCTCCGGGATTCACCCAGCGGAAGAAAATATCCTCATATTCCCCCGGAGCCAGTACGGCCGGGGTTCCGACCGTTCCGAGAATTGTTCCGCCGGACCCGGGATCCCCGTCATAAAAAGATACCGCCGTGTTTTCGGGAATATCCGTTGTTCCGGCGTTGCCGATGCGGACCGTGACCGCCGCATAAGATTCCGGAAAATCATATACTTCTGTCCGGATGTACGAGGCAGTCAGGTCCGTGCATGCCGCACCGGAACCGCAGTCCGACAGGGTGTGAACGATATTGTTGCTCTCATCGCTCTCCCCGATCTCATTGCCGGCGTCCGCAGAAGCATATATCCGGTTCCCGGCAAACAGCAGGGTTCCGCCGATATTCACAGCCGCCGTGACCGTATCTCCGCTGCCGTGGCCCGCGGGAACCTCCCCGGTTCCGAGGACATTAGACATTTTCGGAAATAAGGAATCAGTGCCATAGCGGATCCGGGCCTTTTT